>JANXVV010000594.1 GCA_025351525.1 Humisphaera sp.
TCGTGACAAAATTCGAACGATACAAACGATTCATTGGACGGAACCCTTGAGTGATGGAAAAACACGCCGGGATCGGAGCCGTAGGCGACGACCCGGATTCCGCAAGGAGTTGCTCCTAGCGGAATCCGGGTCGTCGCTAAAGCTCCGATCCCGGCGTGTTGGAACGCATTAGACGAGTCCTCACATCTTAGACCAGTTTTCAGGTTGGTGCCATTTTGTGGTCCAGGCTTCCATCCTGCTTTCCGAATGCAGGCTGGAAGCCCGCACCACAAAGGTCGCTACACCAACCTGACAACTGCTCTGGATGGCGCGACGATTGATCCCGTGTCCACGCGTCTTCGAGTGTATCTCCGAAAAAGTCTTGCAGTGATCGGCCAATCCCGCGGCGGAGCCGCAGGGCTCCCTCTCTTTACTTCTTTACCGCCTCAGTCACTTTCACCTCATCCGCCTTCACCGTCCCGATCCTTCCGTTTGCCAGCGTGAACGTCCCGGTGATTTTCGTGCCGTCGGGCATCACGCACAGGAGTTGCGGGATGGGACCGCCTTTGCGGATCAGGGAGAATTCGAAGCCGCGCGATTTGAGCTGACCGGCCAACCCTTTCATCTCGGTGTACAGGGCGGGCGGTAGCCAGTCGGCCGGGGCGGCTTTCAAATCCTTCGCGTCCTTTTGGATGAACTCCTCGAATTTATCGAACGTGTCCTTTTGACTCCACGAACGGCCCATGAAGCTGGTGAGGCTGGCCACCGAGGCTTTGGCGTACAGATCGAGCGTCGGGTTCTCCGGCATTTTTATCCAATAATCTTTCCACTTCTGCTCGAACCCCTCGACACTGCCGAACGCGGCGACCCAGGCTTTTTCCCACTGACTGCCTTTGCCGATCAGTTGCAGAAAGCGGGCGAACGCATCCTGATATTTTCCTTTTTCGGCGGTGGCCAGGAAGTGGACCATCGACCAGGCCTGGTCGTAGTGGGTGATTTCCAGCCGCGCATTCCACTGGGCGTGGGTCATCAGCATCATGTCTTTGATGCTGACGAACTGGCCATCCTCGATCTCCTTTTGCACGCGCTTCATGCGGCCACTGGAGACGATGCCGGTAACCATTCCGTCGCCCGTGAAAATACCCTCGCCAAAATACTCGGCCAATCCTTCGTTGACCCAGGTGGGAATCTCGCCGCGAATGACGGCGTAGACGAACTGGTGGAAACCCTCGTGCTGGGTGACGTGCCAGGTGCTCATGCCGATGCGGCCATCGGGCGTGCGGATGGCGCGGGCCATGAGCGCGTCGCCGGTGAACACCCCCGCGCTGCCGGGCATTTTGCTGGCGTTGAGATAGTCGACCTCATTCGAGAAAAGATAGAACGGCAACTGCTGATTGATCTGCCCGGCGAAGAGCGCCTTGGTGCGCTCGTGATATTCGACGGCCATCTTATTCATACGGATGACCGCCTCACGCGCATCATCCTCCGCGACGTCGGTGTAGACGGCGTAGATCGGTGAATCGTACTTTTTCAGATTCCCGCCAATGCCCTTCGGATCCGGCCGACTGTTCTTCGGCGCGGCGATGACCGTAACGGCGGAGCAGAGAAATAAACACCAACCCAGCAACGCGCGCGTTCGCATGGACGATCCTTTGTAGGGAAATTTCGATTTGTCGGCGGGGGATTGTCACCTCAGGCGACGGCAGAGGCAAATGCGGGGAGATTTTAGCCACGGATGAACGCGGATAAAAGGCGGGAGGAAACTGCTTGGATTGCAAATCAGGAAGTATGAGACGCCCATGCCACCTGCTTTACAAAAATCCAATCATTTTTCCCCCTTGAATTTATCCGTGTTCATCCGTGTTTATCAGTGGCTAATCTCTCTTCTATTTCGCCAACAGCCGCGCGACTTCCTGGCAATCTTTGTCGCCGCGACCCGAGAGGTTGATGAGGACGATTTGGTCCTTCGCCATTTTCCCCGCGGTCTTCCCGGCTTGCGCGATCGCATGGGCCGTTTCGAGCGCGGGCAGAATCCCCTCGCACTGGGCCAGCAATTGAAACGCCTCCAGCGCCTCGGCATCGGTGATGCTCACGTATTCGACCCGGCCATTGTCCTTCCAATAGGCGTGCTCGGGCCCGACGCCGGGATAATCGAGGCCCGCACTCACCGAATGGACATCGGCGGTTTGGCCGTCTTCATCCTGTAACACATACGACAGCATCCCGTGTAATACGCCCGGCTTGCCCTGGGATAATGTGGCGGCGTGGTGGCCCAGCTCGCTGCCGCGCCCACCGGCTTCCACACCGATCATGCGGACGGAGGGGTCGTCGACGAACGGCGCGAAAATGCCCGCCGCGTTCGACCCGCCGCCGACGCAGGCGATGATGACATCGGGCAGCTTGCCTTCCTTCTCCAGGCACTGCGCCCGCGCCTCACGGCCCATGCACGATTGAAAATCGCGCACCATCATCGGAAACGGATGCGGCCCCGCGACCGATCCGATGATGTAATGCGTCCCCTCCACGCTCCCCATCCAGTCGCGCATCGCCTCGTTCAACGCATCTTTCAGCGTCTTGCTGCCGCTATGGACTTCGATGACGTTGGCTCCCATCAGCTTCATGCGAAACACATTCAAACTCTGACGGCGGACATCCTCGGCACCCATGTAGACGTCGCACTTGAGATTGAACAGGGCGGCGACGGTGGCCGTCGCCACGCCGTGCTGTCCTGCGCCGGTCTCGGCGATCACGCGTTTTTTGCCCATGCGCATGGTGAGCAGCGCCTGCCCGACGGTGTTGTTGATCTTGTGGGCGCCGGTGTGGTTCAGGTCTTCGCGCTTGAGATAGATTTTCGCGCCGCCGAATTTTTCGGTGAGTCGTTTGGCGTAGTAGAGCCGCGAGGGACGGCCGACAAATTCGCGGAGATAGAAATCGAATTCGCGTTGGAACGCCGGATCGTTTTTGGCCCGGGTGTACTCGGCGGTGAGTTGATCGAGCGCCGTCACCAGCGTCTCCGGGACAAAGACCCCGCCATACGCCCCGAAATGCCCGGCGGCATCGGGCACGGTGGAGGGAGACAGGAACGGCAGGGCGGTGGCGGTGCTCATAGATTCGCCATCATAGGGGAGGGGAAATCAGGCATCAAACGGGACATGACTCACTTGTTTAGCGGTCTCGCAAGCGACACGGCTAAATAAGCAATGCGCCGGCTGAATCAGCCCAGTCCCTTCAATGGCCCGGTGCTGTCGCCGAAATGATCGACGGGCATTCCCATCCGTTCCAGCATCGACACATACAGATTGCAGAGCGGCGTATTCTTCGGCGTGGCGATATGGCTGCCGGGTTTCAGCGAACCGCCGCCACTGCCGGCCAGAATGATCGGCAGGTTAGCCGGGTCGTGTTTGTTGCCATCGGAAATGCTCGAGCCGAACAGTAGCATCGAGTTATCGAGCAGGGTATTCTCACCTTCGCGGATCGACTTCATTTTTTCCAAAACGTAGGCAAGTTGCTCGACGTGCCAGCGGTTGATTCGTTGATATTGGTCGATTTTATCTTTGTCGTTCTGGTGATGCGAGAGGTGATGATGGCCACCATGCACGCCATCAACCATCCCGTCGAAATTGCGCGGGGAGACATCGTTGGCGAACATGAAAGTGCTGACCCGTGTGGCATCGGTTTGGAAGGAGAGGACCATCAGATCGAGCATCAGCCGCACGTGTTCGCGGAAATCGCGGGGGATGCGCGGGTCGGGGGCGGCGGGGAGGGTGGCGGCGAATTTCGGATGGACGCCGTTTTGCCGGGCTGCCAGTTCGATACGGCGTTCGACCGAGCGGACGGATTCCAGATACTCATCCAGCTTCAACTGATCGTCCCGACCCACCCGGCCGCGCAGATTGCCGGCATCTTCCAAAGCCATGTCGAGCAGGCTGCGCGTGTCGTCGGGGTGCGCGGTGCTGTTGCTGCCCTTCGCGCCGAAGAGCCGTTCGTAGGCGGCGCGGGGATTGATTTCGCGCGGCACCGGGGAATGAAGCGATCGCCAGGAAATGTACGAGCCGTAGAGCCGGGTGTA
>JANXVV010000612.1 GCA_025351525.1 Humisphaera sp.
CCCAATGCGGGCCCAACTGCCGCACCACAGAATCTTAACACGGAATCGGGCGATGGCAAATTAAAAAATGGGAAATTGCATCCGCGTAGATCTTCCCCGGTGGGAAGCGAAGGTGCGGGGAATCGCGAAGCCGCGAAAACACTAAGTTCTCGCGAAGCACAGCGGCAAATCCCAGGTTCAACCGGGTGAGAATATCTGGGTGGATGTGGATGTGCTGATGACGCACGACATTTGCGGGCCGGGAACCATCGGCGTGTTCCACGAAAAATTCGGGAAGGACGCGAAGGTGTGGGATCCGGATCGCGTCGTCATCATCCCGGATCACTACATCTTCACGAAGGAGGAAATCTGCCATCGAAATATCCAGATCCTTCGCGATTTTGTGAAGGAGCAGGGGCTGAAATATTATTACGATCCGGAGTTCGTCACCAACACGCCGGGGATGCCGAATCCGTACAAAGATCCGACGAAGACGAATTACAAAGGGGTCTGTCATAAGGCACTGCCGGAAGAAGGCCATGTGCGGCCGGGCGAAATTCTGCTCGGCACCGACAGCCATACCTGCACCGCCGGGGCATTCGGGCAATTTGCCACGGGCATCGGCAACACGGATGCGGGGTTTGTGCTGGGGACGGGCAAGCTGTGGTTGAAAGTGCCGCCGACGATGAAGTTTTTGTTTCACGGGCAGATCCCGCCGTACCTGACGGCCAAGGATTTAATCCTGGCGGTGATCGGGGAGATCGGTGTGGATGGGGCGACGTATCGCAGCATGTACTTCGCAGGTGAAGGCATCTCATCCCTCACCCTGGAAGACCGAATGACGCTGACCAACATGGCGATTGAAGCCGGTGGAAAAAACGGCGTGTGCGATGTCGATGAGAAGACGCTGCAATACGTGCGGGCCCGATCGAATCGCCCGAATTGGGAGGTATTCAAGGATCAGCCGGGGACGCAGTACAGCTATGAGCATGAATGGGATCTGTCGACGATGGAACCGATGGTCGCCAAGCCCCATTCACCGGACAACAAAGACACGGCTTACAACTGCCGCGATGTGGTCGTCGATCGGGCCTACATCGGATCGTGTACCGGCGGCAAAATCACCGACATGATTTTCGCGGCAAACATTCTCAAGGGAAACAAGGTGAAGGTGAAAACCTTTGTCGTCCCCGGCAGCACGGAGGTTCATGCGGATATGAAGAACCTGAATCTGCGGGGCGTGCCGAAAGACAGCAACGAGAAGAGCATCGAAGATATTCTGATCGATGCCGGTTGCCTGGTCGGCCCCTCCGGTTGCTCGGCGTGCCTGGGCGGCCCGGCCGATACGTTTGGCAGATTGCAGGCGACAGAAACCTGCATCAGCACGACGAACCGCAATTTCCCCGGTCGCATGGGCAGCAAAAACGCGGCGGTATATCTGGCGTCGCCATTGACGGTCGCGGCGAGCGCTCTGACGGGGAAGATCACCGATCCGAGGGATTATATCTCGGCTCCGATTGAGACGGGGATGGCGGGAGTGCTGTAACGCTCTTCAATGCTAGCTTTGTCACATGAACTCAATCACCTCGCATCACTATTGCAGTCGAGCCGATTCATTCATGCGCCTAATGAAACTTGGGCTCGGCGCGAATGGTCAAATCGTCGCGCCATTTGAAATGGGAATCGCGTTACTCGCCGTTCACGCCGGAATAGCCCTCGCAGACGCGGTTTTGATAGAATTAACGGGTAAACGGAGTACTGCCGTCAATCACGAACAGGCTGGCTCCACTCTCAAAAAAGCATGTGGTAGGCGCGCAAAGAATTCGGATGGCGTCCGACATTTTGAATGGTTGGTAAACAAAAAGGATTACTTTGCTTACGGAGAACGTAGAGTTCGCCCTGAGGACGTGGCGGCGGCACAGGTGCAACTCGAACGAATGGTGAGCTGGGTCAATCTGACCTTTCCGGATTTATTGGAGACAAGCTATGACACCAACGCGACAACTTGAGTTCCGCGCCCGCGAGGCCGTGTCCAGATGTCTCATCCGAGCGTTGGCAGTGCCCAATATCTATTTTGAGGCCAATTGGCCCGACGGGCGCGTACGCCGAGTCGATGTGCTTGCGATCGATCGAACCGGCGTCGGGGACGTGCATATCGTAGAGATCAAATACGACGCAAAGGCCGCGATGGATTCGATTCCATCAGTCATGAAAATTCCCGCCCAGTTTCGTTGGATCGCGTTTTACCGGGAAACAGTTGGACCCGAATCCCTCGCGAAGGCAATGGATCGAAATGTCTTTTACCCTTCGAACGGAATGGGGCGCGTTGGCGTGATCGAAGTGGTACGCACAGGTGAACATGATCTAAGTGCTGACATTGCGATTCGCGCCGAACGATTTTTGGGATCGTTTAAGGAAAAAGTCCGGAAATTCACGCGTGGACATCCAGCCGACGTGGAATTCGTCTGAGAACACGATTGGAGGCATATGCGGCGACTCTATATTCTCACTCTAAGTCTTCTTTTGCAAAACTCCGTCGCTCACGGTGAGCGTCCCGCTACCCAAAACTCGTACTCCACCACCCGCCCGAGCGACGACGGCATCGGCAAAATCTACATGGGCCGCGAAATTGCCTTCGTCATGGGCCATCAGGGCATCCACTGGCTCGAGCGCCCGACGCGCGAACTGGAAGAGCAGCCTCGCAAGGCGATCGAGTTGATGGAACTGAAGGAGACGGACGTGGTCGCCGACATCGGGGCCGGCAGCGGCTATTTCAGCTTCCGCATGGCCGAGAAAGTGCCGAAGGGCAAAGTGCTGGCGGTGGACATTCAGCAGGAGATGCTCGACGTCACCAACGGCACGGCGAAGAAAAAGGAGATCAAGAACGTCGAAACAATTCTCGGCACGATCGAAGATCCGAAGTTGCCCGAGGGGCAGGTGGATGTAGCATTGATGGTGGATGCGTATCACGAATTCGATCACCCGCGCGAGATGATGGAGGGGATTTTCAAAGGGCTTAAACCGGGCGGGCGGGTGGTGCTGGTGGAATACCGGGCGGAGGATCCGCGGGTGTTCATCAAGCCGCACCATAAGATGACGCAGGAGCAGGCGAAAAAGGAGATGGCGGCAGTGGGGTTGGTCTTCGTGAAAACCAGTGAGGAATTGCCGCAGCAGCACATGATGATTTTTGAAAAATCGAAGAAATGACGCATTGATATCATTCGAGTGAAGGGGAATCCAACGGAACGAGTTCCATGGGCTTTTGGGGCGATGGTGCTTTTCATCAATTGGTAAAAGTTTTCAGGCGAAGAGGTTTGCGCCGGGCGAAGCCTCTTGTAGAATCGCCTTCGTGGGAAAATCACTTGAATTTGAGCCTCCCGGTTCCGTTCGCCCCGAAGCCTCGGGGGTGAATCCACCCATTCGTCTGATCGCGATCGATCTGGACGGCACATTGCTGAACGATTCCAAGCACGTCAGCGATCAGACGATCAAGGCGATTTCGTGTCTGCCGTCACGCGGGGTGAAAGTCGTCATCGCCACGGCCCGCCCGCCGCGAAGCGTTCGGCATATTTATAAGCAGCTCCACCTCGATAGTTTTCAGATCAATTACAACGGCGCGCTGATCTGGGATGAACCCCGCCGGGAAGCCGTCTTCCATCGACCGATCACCGGATCACTGGTGCGCGAGATCATCTCCCACGCGCGGTCGCTCTACGCGGACCTGCTGGTTTCCTGCGAGGTGATGGATCGCTGGTACACCGATCGCCACGACCCGCAATACACCACGGAAACCGGCCGTCTGTTCAAGCCGGATGTCATCTGTTCGGCGGATGAATTCTGCCGGCAGCCGATCACCAAACTCATGTTTCTCGGTCACCCGGAATTGATCACGGCGGTCGAACCGATCATCAGCGGTCATTTCGGCGACCGGGTCACCACGGTGCGGGCCGATGCGGATCTCATTCAGGTGATGGACAATCGGGTGAGCAAAGCGGTGGCGGTGATGAAAATCGCCGAGTATCACGGCATCCCGATGGAGCAGGTGATGGCGATCGGCGATGCCCCGAACGATGTGGGCATGTTGCAGGTCGCCGGTGTCGCCGTCGCGATGGACAATGCCCACGAGCGGGTGAAGCAGGTGGCCCATTGGATCGCCCCGTCAAACAACGATCACGGCGTTCACGCGGCTTTGGTACGCTATGGCGTGTGCGCCTGACCCGATTGGTTCTGTAGGGTCCGCTTTAGCGGACGGAATGATTCCACGCGGGTGAAATGCCGTCCGCTTAAGCGGACCCTACGCAGACCGTCCCGCCATCCCGCGACACATTCTCAAAACTCGACATGCACTCGGACTCCGCCCACGAAGACCGGGCCGCGGTCGCGGTTGTAGGCGGGGTTTTCGATGTACTGCACATCCCCGGTCACAAAAATATGATCGGAGAGTTTGATCAGATAGTAGGCTTCCACGATCTCTTCCAGCCCGTAACTGAGTCTACCATCGCCGATGATGAACCCATGGCCACCGGCGCGGAGGTAGTCTCGATGATCTTTGGAAAGGCCGTTCAGCACCCCCGCAATGCCGGCGACGTCATCCGGTCGATGCCAGCGCGTTCCCTTCAGGCTCAGCCCCAGAGTCGCGGATTCGTCGATCTCGGTAAAGGCCCATGATTCACTGTGCCCATCGTTCCAGCCGAGGCGGGCGAAGACACCCAGATCCCTGGTAATCTCCTGCTCGGCACTGATGCCGATCCCGTACTTGATTCGGTAGGCCCGCGTCTGCGTCACATCCGGCACCGAGCCAAGCGCCCTGCCCTGGTTGATCGCCTCGCGGTATTTGCCCATGTGGGCGGAGTTGGCGTATCCCATCACGCGGACGATGCCCGGATGCTCTGCCAGCGAATACCGGGATTCAAACTCCAACGCATGTCCCAGCGCGGCGGGTATCTTCGAGTCGAACGTAGCCCCGTTGGCTTGTGTCGGTTCGGTCATCGCGCCGTAACGTAGCGACCATTTCGGCTCGGTGTATTCGACGACCGCCCCTTCGGTGTAGCCGCGCACGTCGGCGGGATAGTCCCAGGCCCCGTTGGTGAACAGCGACCAGTTTTCAAACTGCGTGCGGGGATCGTTGCTGTAGTTGTTGCTCTGGAAAAAATCGATGGCTCCGAATTTACCGGCCGTCACTGTGATGCGATGGGTGTCCCGGAAGCCGGCGATCTGATTCTGGGTATCCTCGACAAACTCCTTTTCACCGCCCAGTCCGATGGTTTGGCGTAGGAACAGCCGGCCAATGTAGGGTCGGGGTTCCGGCGTACCAACGCGGGGAATCTCCCCGTTGGGAAACCCGGCCAGTCCGGTCACGCCGCCAAATCCCTGGCCGCCGGCGATCTCGGGATTGAAGTAGACTTCCCCACCGCTCCACACCCGGCTGCCGAGAAACAGCGTGCCGGTCACGGAAGTCGCTTCGCCCTCATGGCGAGGCAGGCTGTTCCGCCCGGAGTAGGGAGCGTGGAACGTATCGTGCTTTTCGGTGATCACCGTGGTCTGGCCGTGTGCGGTGTACTGCTTGCTTTCCCGGGGTTGGGCCGTCACCGGCTGGGTGGTGGCTTCGGCGGGCTTGGGAATGGCCGCCCCTCCCGCGGCGGGTTCCGGTGTGCCCGGCGCGGCTTCGGTTTGACTGCGTTGCCGGGCGTTCAGTTTGGCCAACTTTTCGTCGATGACTTTTCGCTGGCGTTCGAGATCCCTGCGCTCGGCGTCCAGATCGTCGGAGGTTCCTCCCACCGTCGCGTCCACCGATTTGGTCGCCGGGCTAATTGGCACGTCTGCCGCGTGCAGTTGCGTCGGCATCCACCCACTTGCGACAATCATCGCCACGACGAGCGAACGGCAAAAAGTCCTACCGTCCCAGACGTCGAACCTTTGCGCGGAAAATAACCCGTGCATCCTGTTTTGACCGTGCTGAATAACCACTTGATTCATGTGCGGCGTACCGTAACCCGGCCACAGGCGGAGTCAAGATGACCGCCTGTCCCACTCAAGCCGAGTGCGGAAGCCGGAGGCGACGCCCCGGGTTTTTCGGGCGCGTCCCGGTCGATCACCGCAGCGAAGAACCCGGTGCGTCGGCTACGCCTTCCGCACTCGGCTTGGGCAGGCGCGCTTCCTCCCGCTCATTTTCGGGGGTAAACTTTTCAAGTCGTGCAAGTTAACAAACGTCACCAACTTGAATACGCGCAACCGATCAAAGCCCCCCGAAAATGGCTTCGTCGCTGCATGATCGGTTCAACCATTCTCGGTTTCACGTTAATGGCGGGCTGCCTTGTCTTCGAGCTTTGCCAAAGGATCCATCTGCTGTCGCTTCAGCGACAATGCCTTGAATACAATTCCCCGCCCGATCAAATGGCCTTCGACGAGCGGGCCGATTCCGTGCCCATACTTGTTCGGAGCGATCCGGTTTTTGTACAGGGGCTTACCGCACCAACTTCAGGGGTGCCATTTATCGGGCGGATACCCGCAGAATGGCGCGCTTACTCAAATCTTGTTTCATCGTCCAACCTTCATTCAATGGGAACCGCTTTTCTACATCGTCGGCGATCTCCGCTTGGTCACGAAAGATGTGTGGCGATAGATATACAGAAACGCAGGTACGCTCCCAGCGTTGACTGGCATGCCCGTGTGTTCTCTATCGGGACCATTGGCAGGACACCCGCCGAAATCACGTCAAGCTTACCGTTCCATGACTACGAGGGTCTGAAATTCTACGGCATTGAAGACCCGCCCCACGAATGGGCTGTCGCGGCGGGCGAATGTGACGCGACGCAACTGGATCATTTCACAATCAGGATTTATGCAAGCGGCCAACAAGGCATCATTCATGGATATCTTCGTGACGACGATCAGATCACGCTGGAGTGGCCGCGCTCATGGTCTACCCCATCGGCCCCACCGTCGCCGGCATCATCTCGCTCAACGGATCAATTTCCACCCCCTGCACCTCTCCCAGCCGGGCGATGATCGGGGCGGATACTGTCGCGACGCACATGATCGCCCCGCTGATCGCGAACACCGGCACGTAGGCTCGCGGGTCGTTCCCGCGCGGGCCGAGGAGATCGGTCCAGTACCCCATCACCCACGGCCCGCACGCCGCCGCCGTGCCGGCCAATCCCAGAAACAGGCCAACGACGCGGCCGCGGAGATTTCCCGGCACGCGCTCCAGCATCGCCGCATCGCTGAGGGCGTAGCTGCCGAGGTGACACGTCTGGAAAATCGCCAGCACGATCAGCACATTCGACACCGCCACGAATGGCACCATCGCCAACACCACGCCGCCGAGCGCAAGCAGCGCGACCATCGACGGCAACCGTCGCCCGCGCGGGCTGACCCACACTGCCAGCGGATTTACGAAAATGCTGATCAGCATCATCGAGCCCAGGATTGAACCGGTCTGCTGCACCGACATGCCGTGCGCCTTTTGCAGGTAGATTCCGATGAGCGAGATCGATGATACCCCAGCGAAATCACGGCAACCGAGCGTTAAACCGATGAGCAGCACCCGCCGTCGCAGCGTTGGGCCGAGGGGCGGATGAACCTGCGAGGCGTTGCTTTCCGTACTTCGCACCTCCGTCGCGAACAGTAGAAATAACACTGCGCAGACTACCCCGGCGATGCCCAGTTCCACGAGCGGTTTTTGCCATTGCATCAGATGCCCCATTTGCCAATGCGCCGTCTCCGCCCGCCAACCGGCGTACTTGGGCCCGAGGAAAAATCCCATGCCTGACCCGGCGCCCAGCAACCCGATCGCCATGCCGGGTGATTTGGGATAATGCGCGGGGACCAGCGCGTTGGCGGTCGGATGAAACAGTGTTCCGAACACCCCGGCGATGACTCCGAACAAAAGCAGCAGCCCATACTGGTGCGTGAAGCCCATCGCCATGATCGCGAGCGCATTGCCGAGCAATCCAATGCCGAGCAACATTCGGCGGTCGTGCCGATCCGCCAGCACACCCGCTTGAAAACTGAGCGCGCAATAGGTCACACCGTACACCGTCACGATGAACGCCACCGATTTCACGCCGTTCAGATGCAGATCGGATCGGATCAACAGATACAACGGCACGAGCATGGTGCCGTAGGCGTGCGTGAACAGGTGCAGCACCGTCGACAGGGCGAGGGTGACATGGGCCCGGAAATTGGAAACGCGGGAAGTCATCGGATCAAGGCATTCATTCCGGCAACAATTCCGGCTCGCGGAGGATACTGAAAGGGATTGAATCTGTCATTCACCGCGCAGACGCGGCGCGGTTGAAAACACGGCGGGGTCTGTCGTAGCATGGGATACCAGCCCATGCTTTTGAATTTGAACACAAGAAAATCACGGGCTGGTAGCCCATGCTACGGCGAACCCAACCTTGTTCTTGAATATGCTTTGCGTCATTCAAATGGATGACGAGACAACGACCTTGGAGTTGACGATGAAATTCTGCCGGCCCACGATCCTCAGCCTCATCCTCCTGACCCACGCCGCCTGCGTCACGGCCCAGCCGGAGGTTCCTCAAACCGCCCCTAAGTTGCCCGGGGAATACAAGCTCAAATACATCGCGCGGATCGACGGCAAACCGGTGCAGATGGCGTATGCGCTGATCCTGCCGAAGGGATACGACACCGAACCCGCGCACAAATTCCCGATGATCGTCTTTACCCACGGCGCGGGGGAATGCGGCACCGATGGCGAGGCCACCTTCGCCAACGGGCCCGGGATGGAACTGCGGCGAAACAATCCGTACAAGGAGACTTTTCCATTCATCGTCCTTCAACCGCAATGCCCGCCGCGCGGCGAGCGGTGGGATCAACCGGCGATGTACAAAGCCGTCTCGCAGATTGTCGATGCGGCGATCGGCAGCGTGCGGGTCGACCCCGACCGCGTCTATCTCACGGGCCTGAGCATGGGCGGCAAAGGGTGCTGGATGGCGGCGATGGAAGGTGCCGATCGCTTCGCCGCCATCGCGCCGATCTGCGCCGGCACCACCCATCCCGATGCCGCCGGAAAGCTGCGGTATGTGGCGGTGTGGATGATCTCCGGAACCAATGATCCGGACGCGATGAACCACAACAACGAGATGATGGGATTGCTGAAAAACAATTTCGCCGAGGTGCGCAACACGATCGTACCCGGGGCGGATCATGTCGTATGGCCCCAGTTTTACGCGAGCGCCCAGTTCTACGAATGGCTTCTGTCGCACAAGCGTCCGAACCCCGCCGAGCGCCGTGCGATGGATGCCGCAGGCCCCTATGCCGCCCATCAGCAGGTGCCGCCCCGCGCACCGGGCCACTATCGCCTGATGATGCCCGTCCAGATCAACGGCCAACCGGTACCGCTGGTCTGCTCGGTCTTTGTGCCCAAGGCATACTCTCCCACCGGCACCCCTTCGCCGTTGCTCGTCTACCTGCACGAATACAACACGATCGGCACCCCCTTCAAAGATCTCGTGCTGCACGGGCCGGATGCGGAGTTGGAGAAGAAGGGGAATGAATTGTGGAAGGCGAACTTTCCCTTTGTCATCATCTCCCCGCAAATCCCCGCCGGCTTGGGGGATTGGGGACAGAAGCCGATGATCGATGCGGTGAAGAGCGCGGTGGAGGAACTGGCGAAGTCGATGAGCATCGACAAGAACCGCGTCTACGCCACCGGCACGAATGAAGGTGGCATCGCGGCGTGGCAGATGGCGATCGACACCCCCACGCTTTTCGCCGCCGCCGCCCCGATCCTCACGATCGGCGGACTCAATCCACCGGGAAATGCCGAGGTGGGCAAAGATTTGCCGACGTGGGCAACCGCCACCGATGTCAATCCGCTCAAAAATGTGTTCGAGGGAAAAGAGCGGTGGAAGTTGTCGAGCGACAACCCTGTCGTGGCGTACCGGGGACCGGGGTTGTATGAGTGGTTGTTGAAGCAGAAGAAGTGAGGGGAGGTGGCAAGGGCGTCTCGCCCCTGCATTTCTTCAGCCAAAAAGCATGGGCGGGACGCCCATGCCACCTCCCGCCGCCTTTTTCAACGGCATGGCACTTGCTCAATTTCGGGATGACGTTGAAAAGGAGCCTTAATCATGCGTGAAGCGATCCATCCGGTGGCTGCCGGAAAATTTTACTGGGAGGCCGTCAAACAGACCTTCACGGAATTTTTGGAAGACAAGGCGCCGCGACTGGGAGCGGCGCTGGCGTACTACACGATTTTCTCGATCGCGCCTCTGCTGGTCATTGCAATCGGCGTGGCGGGATGGTTTTTCGGAAACTCGGCGGATACACGCGTCGAAGAACAAGTGACCGCGTTAATGGGACCGCAGGGTGGGAAGGCGGTCGAGGCCATGATCGATTCGATCGCCAACCAGCCGAAGACCGGCGTGTTTGCAATAGTCGTAGGCTTAATCACGCTTTTGGTGGGTGCGGCGGGTGTGTTCGGCCAACTGCAGGATGCCCTGAACACCATCTGGAAGGTGACACCCAAACCGGGTCGAGGCATCTGGGGATTCGTGCGGGATCGGTTTCTTTCCTTTGCCATGGTGGGCGGAATCTGTTTTCTATTGCTGGTTTCGCTGGTGATCAGCGTGGCGTTGTCGGGACTGGATCACTATCTGGGCGGGGAGATGCCCGGTTGGCCGATTTTGCTGAAAATAGCAAATTTGGTCGTCTCGACTGCCGTGATCATGCTGCTATTTTCGATCATGTTCAAGGTGCTCCCCGATGTCAAAATGGCATGGAGGGACGTGTGGGTCGGAGGATTTGTGACGGCTGTTCTTTTCACGTTCGGCAAATGGGCCATCGGTGTTTATCTGGGGCACACCGGCGTCGGATCGGCCTATGGGGCGGCCGGTTCGCTGGTGGTGGTGATTTTGTGGATCTATTACGCGGCGCAGATATTTCTGCTGGGAGCCGAGTTCACGCAGGTTTATTCAAAGCGGAAGGGGCGGGCGAACGTCCCTGACGATAACGCGGTGGCCTTGACGGATGACATGCGGGCGAAGCAGGGAATCCCGCGCGATGCCGTCGTGGCCCGAAATGTGGCAGTGCTGGAATCGGTGCAACGTGACGCAGATAGGGTGCATCAAAATGGCGACGGTGCTGAAAAAAAAGGTCGCCTGCTGCCGGCGACGCTCGGGTTCGCTGTGGGCTTTGCCTTCGCCAAACGATGGCGGGCTCCAAGACGAAAAAAATTAGCCACGGATAAGCACGGATGAACACGGATAAATGCAGATAAATGCAGATAAATGCAGAACGGTAATATAGTCATTCACATTGTGTTTTATTGGGTGCATTGAAAAAGGTGGCACGGGCGAGACGCCCATGCCACCGGCTTTCTAAAAGACTCTACTTGTGTTTATCCGTGCTTATCCGTGTTCATCAGTGGCAACCCTCTTCCCCCGCATTTGCAGCATCATTCCCGCAGCAAAGCATCTCCGCATTCGGCGAGCTGCGCCAAGCGGGCCTTGAACGTCGCGGCGATTTTTTCGGCGAGTTCATCGCTGAACAGCGCAGAGCGGTAGGTGAGGCCGAATGCCAGATCATTTCCCAAGGTCGTCGTCGTGAAAACCAGCGGCACCATCGGGCCGGTCGGCGACACCCGGATATATTCCAGCAGCGGGGCGGGGTGATACTTCACGGCCCACGTCGGATTCAAATTGACATTCGAGATTCCCCCGGCCAACGGCATGTGCTTTCGATAGAAGCGAAACGTCTTATGCACCGGCACAAACCGCGCGGCGGTCAAAGCGGCGAACATCCACACGGCGCTGGCCTGCGGTGAATCGGTCTCCTTGTGGATCTTCGTCTGCCGTGCGATCTGCCGGACCAGGCGCGGCCAATTCTGAAGATCCTCCCGCCGACACACCACGTTGGCAAAACCGAGGAACAGCCCGAACACACGGCTCATGTCGCGCCGGGCCCGCGAGCGCAGATCGACGATCATTCCCAGGGCCAGATCCTTTCGCCGGGGAATGGAG
>JANXVV010000003.1 GCA_025351525.1 Humisphaera sp.
CGCCCGTGCTTCTTAAATGTAAGAACACGGGCGAGACGCCCATGCTACCTGGAAATGCCCTGTGCGATTCGTCCTGCAAAGTTCACTATGACCTCCGACCTTTTAGAATTCTCCATCAGCCAATACCTCGACGGCAATCTGTCCTCCGAGGAAACTGCCGTCCTGGAAGCGCAGTTGAAGGTCGACCCCGCCGCGCAGGCACTGCTTGAAGAATATCGCCAACTCGATTCGCTGATGAAATCGCCGCCCGCATTGCCGGTCATCCATTGGGAAAATCTCTCGGTTCATTTGTCTCGCGCGGTGGCCGAGGATTGCGAGCAGTTTGAATTCGCCGTCAGCCAATTCGCCGATGGCACACTATCCCCCGATGAGGCGGCGGAAGTTGAAGCGCGATTGGCGGATGATCCCGCCGCCCGCACGCTGTTGTCCCAACATCAACAATTGAATGATCTGCTGAAATCCCCGGCGATGCTTCCTGCGATACGGTGGGAGAAATTGGCGGCGCATCTTTCCGACTTCGTCGCCGACGCGTCTGAACCGCAGTCGATCAAGCTCTTTTCCAACCGTTGGGTGCGCGGGCCCAGCGGCCTCGCGCTGGCCGCCTGCGTTTTAATCGCCAGTGCTCTCGGCATTCGCCACACCATGTTCCATCATGGCCCGGCAGTCGATCAGGTGGTGATCGGACCTCTCACCACCGGCTTGACGAGCGTCGCCATCACCCCTTCGACGACTCCCATTCTCGTCGAGATTGGGGGACCGGATTTCGAAACGGCGCAGGGCGTGGCGATGGTGGAAATCAGCATCAGTGCCGGCCCGGAAGCGTCAACTGATGGATCGCCCGCGTTAGCCGAGGGAATCGTCGCCCGTTCCCCGCGCAGCCTGATTGCCTCCAACGTCGCCGAAGTGCAGGATGGCGCGTTGATGCCGTATTGACCTACGGCCTGACTTTCCATCATCGAGCGAAAAGATTTCCATCGGAGCCGCCTATGCGTTGTCGTCTTGCCCTATCGCTTTTCGTCCTGTTTATTTCGTCGATCGCACAGGCTGAAGACACTACCTCCGCGCTCATCAATCAAGCCCTCGATAAACCGCAGAAGCTTACGATCAACGGTCTTCTGCCGCAGGCGATGGAACACATCCAGCAGCAGAGCGGCGTGCCGATGAAGGCCGACCCTGCCGTGTGGGATCTTCTTCCCTGGGGCCGTGATACGAACATCCATGCGACGATCGATAACCAGACGCTGCGCCAGGCTCTCGAAGCCATCACGCAAAAGCTCGGTTTGCAATTTGATGTCAAAAGCGAGGCACTGGTGCTGGAACCGATTCCGGCGCTGCGAAGGCTCGCCCGCCGTTCCACTGCCCAGGAACTTGCCTGTCTGGAAGTGCTATCCAAACAGCCCTTTCCCACGAGCGGCACCCTCACGTTGAAAGCCATGCTCGACGCGGTGGATAAACAGTTGAAAGCGGCCAATCCCGACTACGCCGTCGATCCACCGGCGGTGGATTCGGCGCTGATGAGCGCCACCGTGAACATCGCCCGCAACAGCACCCTGCTCGACGCCCTGGAAACGATGGTCAAGCAGACCACCGCCACATGGTATCCCTGGGGCAAAACCGTGGCGATTCTCGGCAAGCAGGACCAGATCAAACGGCAACTCAACCGCACGATCACCGTCCGCTACAACGGCACCGAACTCTCGCAGGTGCTGTCCGATCTCTCGCAAAAATCCGGCGTGCCGTTCGACATCGAAGCCGGCGCGATCCAGCAACTCAGCCCCGAAGCCCGCGCGATCAACCTGATGCTGGAAGACTATTCGATCCACGACGCCCTCGAAGCGATTCGCGGCACGACCGGTCTGGATTTCATGATTCGCGAAGGCGGCGTCTACCTCTGGAACCAAGCCGCCGGCCCCGCCCGACGCGAGCGCGTGTTGATTACCATGCCCGTGCAGGGAACCGATATGGTCGTGCTCATCACCGAATCGCAAGTGCCCTCTGACTTACGGGAATACATCACTCAGAAGACGCAAAAGCAGTTCGACAACATTCGACAGATGATGAAGGAAGAGGGCTTCCACCCCGCCGCCACGCAACCGGTGCCGACGACCAGACCGGTGGTGAAGAAGGATGAGGATTTGTAAGAAGGGGAGTTGCGGGATGAAACGGGCGGCACTGAGGAATCGATAAAACGACAAATCACGTGTAAATCTCCAGCCGGGATGTTAAAATACTTAGATGGCTATCGCCGGACTCTCCATCCTCGAGCGCATCATCGACCCGGGACTCGGTGATTTTACACCGGAAGTGGCCCGATACTTTCTATCGTTCGATTTTTCGCCGGATGAACACGCGCGGTGTGAGGTGCTTTCGGGGAAGGCGGCCGTGGGTACTCTCTCCGAAAACGAGGCCAGTGAGCTCGACGAGTTTCTTGCGGCCAACGCGCTGCTCACCGTGCTTCAGTCCAAGGCGAGGATGTCGGTCCGTCAGCAAACCCCGGCGGCGTAAATGTCCGTTTCAAAAGCGCTCGACCAGGTGGTGAGGCCGCATGAGCCGCAGACTTGAATTCACCGTGCGTCGGCGCGGGCGGCGTTGGCTAATACGGTCGGATGCCCGAGTCCATTTCAAATAATGGGACGGCGATTAAATCGATAAACCCGATACCGGGGGGCGGGAAAGAGAGTGCGAACTACTCGACTTCCGCCTGGATCGCCGAATCGGAAATTTTCGGATCCAAAACCCCGACGTGCTCTTCCCGTTTTTCTAAAATTCGCTGCGCGTGTTCCTTCTTCACCTTCCGCACTTTCCAGAAAATGAAAATGACGAGGAACAGCGCCACCCCGCCGAACACCCAATAGCCGCCGCGGTGAATTTTATGGGCGACGTACTCGAGGTTTTCCCCGAATTTAATCCCGAGATAGATGAACAACCCGCCGCTCACCACTGCGGCCAATCCATCGGCGACAAGGAATTTCAGAAAGTGAAATTTGATCGTTCCCGCCGCGATCACCATCGCGCCGCGAATGCCCGCGAACAGCCGCCCCACCGCCACCACCCAGATGCCATAGTGCTCGAAAAGGGTTTGTGCCCGCATGATGCGCGCCTTGGTGACGTGCTTGCCGATCACCGGAATTTTAGTGATGTTCAGGCCGAAATGATGGCCCAGGTAATACAGCACGCAGTCCCCACCGATGATTCCGCACCACGCGCACAGTGCGGCGGGCAGCAGTGACATATGCTTAGAACCCACCAGCGCGCCCGCCACCAGCAATGGAATATCCTCGGGGATAGGCACCCCCAAACCGCACGAGAACAGCAGCCCAAACAGCACGAAATACCCCTTCGTGCCGATGTCCATCCGATCCAGCACCCAGTGTATTTTGCGCGCGATGGACTCGGTGTTGGCTAAAAGGGAGACCGGAATGATGGCTAATAAATTTCCCACAATCGTCCCTTCCGTTCGCCAAAGTTGCAGAGTGCGGCGCACCTAGCGTTGCGGAGACATTATGCGAGAGTTGGTGGAAAACGAAAAGCGACGGTCGATGAAAATTTGAGAGCATTTTTGGGGGCACGATTGGGTTCGCCGTAGCATGGGCTACCAGCCCATAATTTTCTTGTGTTCAAATTCAAAAACATGGGCTGGTAGCCCATGCTGCGCCAGCCTCCACCGTGTTCCTAAGCACGTCCTGATGAAATTGATCGCGCTAAATGACTACGAATGATATTATCGAGGCGGCTCTAAATCCCGGCGCGATCCTGCCGGTGCGGAAGTTGCACCAGCCATGGGTGGAAGCAACGGCGTGCCCTCCACTCCGACCAACCGCTGCACCATCGTGAATCGCGGCGTCGGCAACTTCTGCTGCACCTGCTTGGCAGTAGCGCGTAATCCGTCGAGCTTCGCCGACTGCTCCTGCCGATCGATCGCCAACTGCTTGTTCGCGCGATCGAGATCGTAATACCTCTGCGGCAATGCAAGCCGCACGGTTTGGCCTTGCGGGCCTTTGGTATAGCTCGTTTCATCGATCGTCCGCATTCGCTTCGTGTTGTAATCGATGTCGTCATCGATCTGACTGATCTTTTTGTTGGCGGCGTCAAACTCACCCGACAGGCCGTCGAGTTGTTTCTTGATGTCTTTCTCGATCTCGATCAATCGGTCGATCTGCTCCTTATTCACCCACGTCGAACCCCAGCGATACAGCCCGCTCTTCAACAGCTTTTCCTGCAACGCCGAGTCCTGATCGGTGAATAATCGAAACACGGCCTGCGCCGGCGCCGCCGTCCGCTGATTCTGCGGTAACGCGTTCAACGCCTCGGCGACATTGTTAAGTATATCGCGATTGACCGGTGACGCCGTCATCGCCCTGGCGTAGTAGCCCATCGCCTGCATCTGCTGATTCTGCCGCCACAGCACCACCGCCAGATTATTGCACGTCGGTGCGTGATCGACTATCGCGGCGACGACCGATTCAAACCACTTTCTCGCCGCCGGAATCTGCTCCTGCTTGAACATCAGAGAGCCCTTGAGATAAGCCGCACTGAGATTGCCCGGGTCTTCATCGAGCACCTGCTGCAATAGCGGTTCGGCATCTTTCAACCGGCCTTGTTTCATCAATTCGCGAACTTCCGCCGCGACGATCTTGCCGTGCGATTTCAGTTGCTCGCGCTCGGCGGTCGTCACCCAGCGCGGGCCGACCCTCACCATCCCACTCGTCTGCCTCTCCTGCCATGTCGCCAGATCGCGCTCGGCTTCTTTCGCGATCGGGGAATCCTTGTTCTGCTCGATGAAGCGCGCGTAACGTTCGATAATCACCTTCAGGTCGGCGACATTTTCCACCGATCGCCGCAGTGATAGCAATCTGCTTTCCGTTTCGACGACGCCGGGCGTTTTCGTGCCGATTTCGATCCGCTTCACATCCTCTAGAGGCACGTGTGTCAGCTTCCCTTTTGCATCGGTGACGTCGTAACCATCCTCCGTACGCTTTACGACGCCTTCAAGCGAAGTACCATCGTTCAAATGGATGATTTGCGCGTATGACGCCGACGGCGCAAAGAGCATCCCCACCGTCAAAGTCCAGGCGGCAACAAGTCGGAAAAGAAAATTGGATGGGCAGCGTTGATTCATGGGCGAAATTCCTATGAAATGAATCACCTTCTCAGTGTAACGGCCTGCGATTGTCGAGTACAACGACAAACATAAATTGTTCGACAGTCTTTAGTCGCATCATAAGTGTCTGTGAAAATGACCATTGCGGTCCATTGTCGAAATCCTCATAATGATTTAATGACCTTGAGTTCGGCCGATCCCCCCGGCCCGATGCGAATCTCCCGCATACTTCTATGCGACGATTCCCCTGTTGAACGGTTGGCTCTCGCCCATTTGCTGCGCCGCGAAGGTTACGAGGTGGATGAATCCGCCGATGGTGAATCCGCCCTGCATGTTCTCAAGCATCGCTCCATCGACCTGCTGTTACTCGACCTGAATCTGCCGGACATTGATGGGTTTGGGGTGTTGGCCTATCTGCAAGAACACCGTCCCGGCCTGCCGGTGATCCTGTTGTCCGGCATGCCTTTGGACGAAATCCAACGGGAGATTCATCGCCTGCCAAAACAAGAATTGCCACCGCTGCTCATCAAACCGGTCGATCCGGAGCAGTTGCTGCAGATGGTCGAGTTGGGGCTGAGCGGGGAGATGCCGTAATTCGATTCCAAATGTGGATAAGGCGATGCGTCGTCCCGAGAGCCGAGGTAATTTTTTAGCGGCTGTGCCGAAGGCACGCGGTTTTCCTCGTCGTTTAAAACGCGTACTTTCGGCACAGCCGCGAAAATACGGCAGGCGGCAATCACTTGGGCGCGCGGCTATTTTACGTGCATCACAAACGGTCTTGTAGATGGCTCACCTTTGGCGAGCGGTGCCTTTGGTGCCCAGCGCGCGACGTCGCGAAATTGGCCACCTTGCTTTTCATCCACATCTGGTGAGTAATTGTATTGCGGCTCATCCACATGATAAAACAAACCATGGAGCGATCGGCATCGGCACCATACCAAGGGCCGGTCCGAACCATCTGGCAGGCCACCGTGGATCAGGGCATATTCGAATGTCTGTTTGCCATCGCCCCAGGGATCGACTGGAATCCGCAGAAGATATTCAGGCACAAGTTCTTCCAGGCTATTGGGCCAGCGATTCTTGGCGTGTTTAAACAGGTGGCAACCCA
>JANXVV010000021.1 GCA_025351525.1 Humisphaera sp.
CCGAAAGCCAGAAGCCGGTCGACGCCGGCTACTGGCTTCCAGAACTTCTCGCGGCGGGCGGGACATTTTCGCGGCGATGCGGTGAAACAACTAGCGCTTTGTCACAACTGAAATGTCGGGTCGGACCCATATTGGTGCCACAGGTCGCGGTACTCCGAGACCTGTGTCTTCCGGCGATCCAAACGCACAGGTCTCGGAATACCACGACCTGTGGCACGCGATATTTTAAGTGTGACTGAACACTAGTACCCAATAAAGAACACGCCTGGGTGCGTCATAGCATGTGGACTACCAGCCCATGATTTCTTTTGTTGAAATACAAGAACATGGGCTGGTAGCCCATGCTACGACAGTCTTCTTCTGCAATTTGTCGCTTTACGCCTGCGAAATCGTTTTTCCTGTTGCCTATTTTATCCAAATCTGACAATTTACCGTTCCCGAGTCATTAAGGGTCCGATAACCTGTAAAAAGAAGTGCATTTTGGACCAATATTAAGGAATTTGTGCGTGACAATGGCGACGATTTCTGATAACTATGCTTTTTCATCCGCAGTGGGTTGCGGGGCGCTTCGGCGCCAAGAGCTTGATACGTCGGTTTTGTTTGACGTGCAAAATAGTCCGGTAAGCGGTCGGAAAATAGGTAAATGGGTTTCGCCTCGCGCGGACTCAATTGCCGGGATTTTCAGGCCACCCTTCGGTTTGTATTGTATGTTCCTGTCGTACGCAGCGTTGGTCTTGTAACGAAATCGGCCTCTGTGTTACGGCTGTGTCTCGAAAGACACGGTCCTGTGTAGTGAGTTTGCCAAGCTGGGGAGCTTGTCTTGAATTGGGTTAACTACATCTTCTTTGCCGTCGCCATCGTGCTTCTGGTGCCTGTTGCAGTGCTGTGCGCCGAATGCCTTGCGGCTCTTTTGCCGGGTCGTCGGGTTCGGGCGGCCATTCAGTCGCAGACACCCGCCGAGGGTCATCCGCGACCCGCCATCGCCGTGCTGATTCCGGCTCATAATGAAGAAGCGGTTCTGAAAGACACGCTCGAATCTTTGGTTTCGCAGCTTCGAAACGGGGATCGCGTGGTTGTCGTCGCAGACAACTGCAATGATGATACGTCGAAAATCGCCCGTTCGTTCGGGGCCATCGTTCTGGATCGGCAAGACACGGTCAACCGCGGCAAAGGTTTCGCGCTGGATCACGGCATTTCTTACCTCAAGGAAAGCGCTCCTGACATTCTGGTGATGATGGATGCGGACTGCACGATTCACGAAGGGGCCATCGACGCCCTGGTGGAACAAGTCGCCGCCACCGGTCGCCCCGCCCAGGCCTGCTACCTGATGGAAAGCCCGGCCAACCCGAAACCCAAGGATTGCGTCTCGGCTCTCGCGTTCCTCATCAAAAATCTGGTCCGCCCTCGCGGTCTGTTTCAGCTGGGCCTGCCCTGCCTTCTCACCGGCACCGGCATGGCGTTCCCCTGGAGCGTGATCGCCAAGGCCAAGCTGGCCAGCGGTAATATCGTCGAAGATATGCAGTTGGGGCTCGATCTGGCCGTCGAAGGCCATGGCCCGCTCTATTGCGGCGGTGCCCGGGTCACAGGCCATCTTCCCCGTCAAAACACCATCGCCTACGGCCAGCGCACCCGTTGGGAACACGGGCATCTTCAGACCATGCTTACGCAGGTTCCCCGCATGTTCAAGGCCGGCATCAAGCATCGCCGTATGCAAGCCATGGCACTTGCCATGGAACTCGCGGTGCCGCCGTTGGCTTTGCTGGTGATGCTTTTGAATACCGCCCTGATTGCCGCAACCATCGCGGGGTTTGTCGGGGCTTCCTGGTTGCCTGCCAAGTTGCTGGGTTCGGGAGTGATGGCGATTGTGGTCAGCCTGCTGTTTGCGTGGTCGCGGTTTGGCCGCAAGATCGTCCCGATGTCCGGGCTGATCGCCGCCCCGCTGTATATGGCCTGGAAAGTGCCGATGTACTTCGCCTTTCTTTCCAAACGGCACACCGAATGGAACCGCACCAGCCGGGTTGAACCCGCGATGGCGGGCGCGGCCGACTTCGAGCTTCCCCCTGCCGGAACGCATGTGGAAGAAGATTACAACGTCGATTTGATGCCCATTCCCGTGCTGGTGAAATCCCCCGTGGCGACGGAAGAAACTTCGGAGTCCACGACTGCCGACTGGAATGGCATCGGTCGCCGCACGGTCACGGCCGGCGAGTGCATCGAGCACCTCTTTCAGCAGCTCGATGCCGGTCAAGGCGGGATCATCGTCCAACCGACCGCCGCTCATTTGCACTGGTGTGCCCGCGACCCGGAATTTGCCGATGTGATGGCTTCCGCCGAATTGGTGGTCGCCGGGGGTTTGCCTCTGGAATGGGCCAGCCGACTGCATGGCACGCCGTTGCCCAATCGCGCCGCCGGGGCCGATCTGTGCTGGAATCTGATCTCCACCGCATCGGATCGTCGGCGAACGGTGTTTCTGCTCGGTGACGATTCGCAGATCACCCGCGATGCCGCCACCGTCATGCAGAATCGCTTTCCCAACCTGCTTCTGTGTGGCACCTACGATGCGCCTAACGGCTTTGATTCCCACCACGAAGCGTACCAGCACGTTGCCGGCGCGGTCGGTCGTACCCAGCCGGATATTGTGCTGGTGGCGCTGGGCACTCCCAAACAAGAACGCCTGATCGCCAAGCTGCGCGAGAAGCTGCCGCGAACGTGGTGGCTGACGGTGGGCAACTGTTTCGGCAGCCTTTGCGAAGCGCCCTATCGCGTTGCGGTTCGACCCCCACACGAAGTGCCGGCGGACCCCGATTCCGCAGAGCTTGATGCCGCCGCCTTGGGTCGGCAGTATCTGGCCGGAGGAATGCCGTTCGCCGCGTCGATGCTGGGGGATGTCGCCGTCAAGCGATTGGCGCGAATCCTCAGCAAGTCCGCTCCGCAGGAGATCGTTTTGCTCAAGGCGTTGGAAGATGGAATCGACCAGCTCACCGTGGCACCCGTTGAATCGGCGATGAAGGCCATTCTCCCGGCGCCGATGCCGGTCCCCCGCGAGAAGATTCTGGCGGGAACGGCAATGGTGTATCAGTCGTTCCTCAAAGGATTCATGTCGGAAATGGGCTCAGCGGAAAATCGCGGCGAGTTTTCGCGGCGACCCCTCGGGCTTTCGGATCAAGCCGCTTTGGCTCAAGGGCCACTCGGTCGATTGCGAGCCGTTGTTTTGCTGGGCGGTTCGATTCGCCCATCCCGCATGAGCCTTGCGTTGAGCCGGTCACCGCTTGATTTGCCGCTGGAAGATGGCCGTTCGATCCTATGGCACTGGCGCGATCACGCCGTCGAACTTCGTCGGCTCATCGGTTTGGAAGATCTGTCGGTGCGCGTGATGGTCGATCATCTGTCGATCCAACCCACCGCTCCCTCTCGCGGCACGAAGGTTCGCGTCACTGTCGAGCGCGATGCCTTGCAATACCGCGGGACGGCCGGCGTTCTGCGCGATCTTGCAGAGAACTATTACGACGGCGATTATATTCTCGTCGCCAACGCCGGTCAGGCACTGCTGACACCTTTGGCGGACTTGGCGATGGCCCTTGCCGCGCCGAAGGCGGATGTGACCTTGGTTTCACACGTTGATGGCAGCCCATCTGGACTGATGTTGATCCGCTGTGAAGCCCTGCGGCAAGTCGCTGCCACGGGATATGTCGACATGAAAGAACAGGCTCTGCCTTTCCTGGCGACCCAGTTCAACATCCGTCATCTACCGTATACGTATCCGACCGGGATGCCGATTCGCACCCGAAGCGAATACGTGGCCGCCATTCAGCACCGCTACCGTCTGCATCTGGGCAAACCGGTTTCCAACGATCCGTTCGCCGAGGATTGCCGTCCGAGTTTCGCGATCATCGAAGAAGGCGCCTCGGTGCATCCCTCGGCGAAGGTACACGATGCCGTGATCCTCAGCGGGTCGCATGTCGGTCCCGGCGCATTGGTGGTTCGCAGCGTCGTCGGCCCCCGGACGGCCATCCATGCCGGGGAGCAGGTCATCGATCAGTTGGTCGCGGGTGAATCGATCACCCGGTTCCCCACGCGCGTCCGTCCCAATTCCATGTCCGCTCCCTTGTCGACCAGCGGTTTGTCTGTTCGACCGAACAACGCAGTGGCGTGATCCGCCCTATTTGCCCTACATAGCCCCCGGCACGCCGGGGGAAATCGTCGATGCGATTTGACGCTTTTTTTGCGATGAATACTCCGCCGGGAAAGCGGTTCATCCAATCGACACATGATTTGCAGGGCATGGTTTCCCCCGGCGTGCCGGGGGCTATGTAGGGTGGGGTGGGGGAATCGGTCATCAGCGACGTTTCGTTGTCTTGCCGTTCCATCCGACATCTTCCGCAAATACCCTATCTTCATCCCGCAAGGCGTCGCGTATACTGCCGATATAAAGGGAGACGCCCCTTGCCGCCTGCGGATGTTTTGGTGACATTGACGATTGACACTTCAATTTCTGTCGACCCATTGCCGACCTTGGCGGTCGAGGCCTCAACGCGCGGCTGGACTGCGGCGCGACTGGGCATGGCCGTGCTTTTCGCGGGTGCGGGAGTTTTGGCGACGCGCGGGGCCTGGGATGACATTCTTCACATCGCCCTGCGCGATGAGGAATCCAGCCATGTCTGGCTCGTGCCGCTTTTGGCGGGATGGCTCGCGTGGATTCGCCGAAAAGAGTTATCAACCCTCCAGCCTTCGAGTGATTTTTGGGGTCCGATCCTGGTGGCCCTTGGCTGGGCTGTCAGTCATTGGGGCTTTTATGGGGCCAGGCAATCACCATGGCATTTTGGTGCGTTGTTGGTTGTCCTCGGTTGTCTGACAACCGTGGTTGGATCGCGCGTTTTGTGGTCGGTATGGCCGGCGGTGCTGGTCATGGTTTTCATCGTGCCGGTGCCTGGAATGGTACGGCAACAAATCTCCATCCCACTGGAGCGCGCCACCGCTTCAGTGACGACGACGCTGCTCGGCCTAGCCGGCGCACCCGTGTCACGTTCGGGCAATCAGATCTTGATCAATAACTATCCGGTCACCGTCGCCGAAGCCTGCAACGGGTTGCGGATGATCTTTCCCCTGTTCCTGATCGTCTATGTTTTTTGTTTCACGCTGCCGCTGCGGTCGGGGGTGCGATGGCTGTTATTGCTGACCAGTCCCCTGTGTGCGATTGCCTGCAATGTGGTTCGATTGCTGCCGACGGTGGTGCTGTTCGGTTATGCGTCGAAGGATGTAGCCGATAAATTCCATGACTACAGCGGTTGGCCAATGGTCTCGATTGCGTTTTTGGTGCTGATGGGCGTGGTCAAGTTGATGCAGGCGTTTAAGCTGCCGGTGATGAAATCATGAATCGTACTTGGATTCATCTTGCCGCCCCTCTTGCGACACTCCTGCTTCTGGCGGGAATGACGAAGATGGACAAGCTGCGCATCGACCCGCACGAGTCCGACGACTACCAGGCCCGCGCCGCCACCGCCATCGCCAAGGTGCCCAAGGTGTTTGGCACTTCCAATCGCACCTGGTATCAGACCGGCAAGGATATTCCGCTGCCGGACGACGCCGCCCAGTTGCTCAAGCCGAACGGGTATCTCCATCGGATGTACTTGAACCCCTCCACCGGCCAGCGCGTTGAAGTGCTGCTGGTGCAGTGCCGTGACACGCGCGACATGCAGGGTCATTTCCCCCCGATCTGCTATCGCAGCAGCGGGTGCGCGATCGACGGTGGATTGACGCAAACCTGGCAGGCGGGCGCGCTATCGCTGACGGGGGTGGAATATGTCGTCACCCGCCCGCGCGGCGATCAAATGATTATTCGCAACTTTTTTGTGCTGCCGAATGGTAGAATCGTGCGCGACATGGATAGCGTCATCGCCGCCGCCAAGGATTATCGCGAATTGGTGTACGGCGTGGCGCAGATCCAACTCCTGTTCGATGCCTCAGTGGGTGGGGCCGAGCGGGATCAGATTTTCGCGCAGTGGATCGGGTCCAATCAGGATCTGATCGCCTCGCTGCGAGATGGAAATATCGGAAGGAAGAAATGAGTAATGAAATGCAATCCATGACGCCATTCGACACCTTTGGCGAAACCTCCGATTCCGGCATGGCCTCATCGCCCTACGGCCAGGAGCAACCGCGCCCCAAGGGTTTGCTGGTGACGATCCATCGCGCCTTGCGCGGCCGGTATTGGGTCGCCGTTCCGCTGGGGATGATCTTCGGGCTGGTCGGCGCGTACTACGGTTGGAAAAGCCAAAAGCCCATCTATCGCAGCGAAGGCGCGGTGATGATCCAGTATCAGTTGGATTCACCCTTCATGCGCGAGCGCTCCAGCGCGTCGGCGGGCATACCGATGTATGAGGAATTTCTGCTCACGCAGACGCTGGTCATCATGAGCCGCAATACCGTCAATCTGGCGATGCAGAATAAGCATTGGATGGACACCGGTCGCGGGGATGATGCGCTGACGGTGAAGCGGTTCGTCGAAAGCCTGGCGGTGGAGCATCCCCGGCAAACTCAGGCGATCCACGTTGCGTATACCGACATCGATCCCGGTGTGGCCCAGGCGGCGGTCTGGTCGACCATCCTCGCGTATGAGCAACTCTACCTCGCGAAGGATGAACACGTTCAAAGCTACAAGCTGGCTGTGTTCAAAACCCGCATTGATGAACTCAAGGCGCAGATCAACACTGAAAGACGTGCGATCAGCGACATTGCCGCCGAATACGGCACGGAAGATTTCCACGCGATCTATCAGAACAAATTGGAAACCGCCAACACGCTGGAAAACAAACTGAATGAAGCCCGGCTGCAGTTGGCCTTGCGGGACGGCAAGCGCGATCCGTCGAAGTTCATCGATGAGATGAGCCTCGATCAGATCGGGATGCTCGACACCGCGATGAACCGCAAGATGGAAGCTCTCGCGACGGCGGATGCCGAGGTGCGGCGGTTGGAAGGCATTCTCGGCGATCGCAATCCAAAGGTGATGGAAGCCAAAAGAGCTCGCGAATCCGCCCATACCGTCGCCGAGCAATATGCCAGTCAGTACCGCGAGATGATGAAGAAGATGGCGGAGGCCGGCGCGGACACGCGGGGCAATGTCGGCACGCGTCTGGCCGCCAGCAGGGAATCGCTTCAATCCGAAGTCAATTCTCTTACGGAAATGTACAACAAAGCCAATGAGGAGATGAAGGCGGTGGGGAATAAACTGCGGAACATCAATCTGCATCAGGAGAAGGTCAAGGAAACCTTTGTGGAAATGCGTGAGTATGAAAACGCTAAATCCGCGTTGATCGACGAAGGCAAAGGCGATGGCCGATTGAAAGTCATCAGCTATGGCGAGTGCCCGATCATGCCCGCCAAGGACCGCCGTAAATCGATGGCGATGGCCGGGGCATTCGGCGGCGGAGCGGTCCCCATCGCCTTCTTCATGCTGCTGGGTTTTCTGGACAAGCGCTATCGATACAGCGATGAAGCTGATGGCGCTGCCGGAATGCCGCCGTTGCTCGGCATTCTGCCGACGCTTCCGGATCGGTTGAGCGATCCCGAGCAAGCCGCCGTCGCCGCCCATTGCATTCACCAACTGCGCATCATGTTGCAGGTGAACGGCGGGCAGGATCGCAAAGTGTACATGATCACCAGCGCCAGCGCCGGGGACGGCAAAACCAGCCTGACGATGGCGCTGGGCCTCAGCTTCGCCGCCAGTGGTTCGCGAACGCTGGTCATCGACTGCGACATGGTCGGGCAGGGTTTGACGACGCGCCTGAAGGCCCGCAATTCACCTGGGCTGTTAGAGGCGTTGGGAGCCGGGACATTAAACCAGCGCGTGAAAAAGACGACGACGCCGAATCTGTTCATTCTGCCGATCGGCGGGGCGGACTCGGCCCATGCCGGCAGTCTCTCGCCGACTTCAATCCGCAAGTTACTCGGTGAAGCCCGGCGAATTTTCGACATCGTCATCATCGACACCGGCCCGATTCTCGGCAGCCTTGAAGCCGCCGTCGTCGGTGCCGCCGCCGATGCGGTGATCCTCACCATCGCGCGCGGGCAATACCAACCACTCGTCGAACGCTCGGTTCGCCAACTGCGCCAAGTCGGTGCAAACATCGCCGGGCTGGTCTTCAATCGCGCCGAGAAACGAGACTTCCAACGCTCCGTAGGAAGTTCGTCAATTCGCTCCATCAGCATGCATCCCGCCCCGCAGCGGATGCTGATCAGCGAAGGTGCCGAGGAATCCCGCTTCGGGCCATTGGCCCGGTCGGTCGCATCTTTTATGACCAACAACGACGCTCCGAAAGATCCGCAGGTTCCGGCCTTGGGGCAAACCAGCGGTGAGATTCGGGTGGATGTGATGCCGCAGGAGTCTGAGGATGAGTTGGCGGATGAATTGGAGCATGAGCCCGTATCCAGCAACGGACGTCCCGTGGAGCCGCGATGATTCTGCCGGGCGCCCACGCACCCGCAACAACGGGGCACGCCTCGGGCGCGCAAAAAGAGATCGACGCACCCACCGTCCCGACGATCTGGGGATTGGATCCTCTACAGCTTCACGACCGCTTTTGGGCCTCACGCGGCGTGCAGGTGGTGCGCCCCGGAGAAGCGATCGACCTCGCCCAAAAGGCCCCGTTTTTCCTGCTGATGGAACCGCGGGCGCTCGCGATTTTTGATCCCGCCGACGCCGAAGAAGTGCTGTCGATGGCCGGATCGGAACTCATGTACCTGCGCATCCACGATCATCGCGAACAGACCCCGCGCGAGCATGTCGTCACCGATGCGGACAATCGCTTCGTCCGTTTCGAGCGCCACTATGACCGCCCCCGCCGCCACCTCGCCCGTGCGGCTTTAACCCGCCATATCCAGGTCGCCCGCATCTGGCAGGCCGCCATCGTCTCGCGCGAGGGATGGCAACATTTGCGCCGCGATCTTCCCAAGGAAAATCGCGCGACGCTTGAAGCCCAGGGCATGCTCTACGATGGGTTCATCGACATTGAGGTCGCCTCTTTCGTGCGCGATCTGACCAAATTCTGGGTGCGCCCGGACGCCACGATCGAACGCGCCACGCTCGTTTCGCCCGGCGTGTGGAAAGATCGCGAGGCGATCATCGACCCGACCGCAAAACTGATCGGCTCGGTCTGGATCGGCACCGGTCGACATGCCGAGACGGACATGATGGTGATCGGCCCGGCGGTGCTGTGGGATGATCCGAAAACCCGCCCGGTACCCTCGCCCGTGCAGTGGGAGACTTCGCCTTGGCGCGATGCCGGCCCGGTGGCGCTGCCCGGTGGCCGTCGAATGCCGGAGCCGGCGATGATCGAGTCATTGGCCGAGGCGCGCAGAATTCACAACGTCTTCAAACGCGGCTTCGATATCGTCTTTTCGATCTTTGCACTCCTGATCACCCTGCCGTTATACCCGTTTATCATTCTGGCGATCGTGATCGAAGATGGTTGGCCGGTCTTTTTCGCCCACAAGCGAGAAACGCTGGGCGGTCGGGAATTTCCCTGCCTGAAATTTCGTTCCATGCGGCGCGACGCGGAGAAGATGAAGCATTTGATCAAGAAGCGCAATCAGGCGGATGGCCCGCAATTTTTCATCGAGGACGACCCGAGGCTGACGCGCGTAGGCCGCATCATCCGTAAATTCAGGTTCGATGAGTTCCCGCAGTTTTTCAATGTGCTGGTGGGGCATATGTCGGTGGTGGGCCCGCGACCCAGCCCCTTCACCGAGAATCAGTTTTGCCCCGCCTGGCGAGAGGCTCGCCTGAGCGTTCGCCCCGGTATCACCGGGCTTTGGCAGATCAAACGCACCCGAGCGCCCGGCACGGACTTTCAGGAATGGATTCGTTACGACATCGAGTATGTCGAGAATGCCCGGTGGTCGTTGGACCTTTTGATTATCTGGAAGACGATTCTGTCTGTGCTTCGCGGCGCGGATGAGCATCAGAAGGATTCCCGACTTTGAGGTGAGACTTGTCTTTCCAGGGGAGGGAAAACATGTGCCTCCGGCACATCGCTAAACAATACTCACTGATCGAAGTTTTTCATTGAGGTTTGTCACTTCAATCACCCAAGGTCCCTGATTTCTGCATCATTATGACATTTCACCCTTGCTATTGCCAAAATCTCGCATAAAAACGTTTGCATCAATCAGTTGCTATGAATGCGATCCAAAGATAGCAGTGATGATCGACTGAAACGCCAGACTGTCAATCCCGTATCAGTTGACCCGAAGATAGTAGTTCTGCTTTTTACTTCCTTGACCAGACCGCAGTGATCGGCCTTGTGTAACCGGGCCTGTTTCCCTCCGAAATTTTTGGGTTTGACGCTCATTCTTGGTGAGCGGCTTGAGGTATTCAGTGCAGCCGGTGCCCTCACCGGCGGAATGTTACCCAAGCCGAACCAATCCGCCGGTGAGGGCACCGGCGGCACGGAAGCAGCTTTCGCCAAGAAGATGCGTTGCACCCAATTTTCTCCGCCTTCTTGTCCACCTGTCGCTCTCTTTTGCGCGATGGATGACGGCGGCCTAACACGCACTTGGAACCCACACCCATGAAGCCTAAACATTCGTTCGTCCTCGCCATCCTCACCGCCGCGTGCCTCCCCGCTCATGCTCAGATTTTCGGAACCAACACCGGCACGTTCATCGATTACCTGAGGTCTTACCCCACCGATTCGGTGCCGTTGCGATACCCGGGGCAATATCAGGCGGGATACAACGCCGCCCCGGCGGGCGTGGTCAGCGGATTTGCCCCGGTGATCACCGGCAACACCGGTTTGTTCAGCAACGCGGCCAACTATCCAAGCGCCTCGGGTTACACGCTGAATTTCACCGCGCCCAACCCCGCCGCCATCGCCACCAGCCTCTCGGGGATGTTCGGCAATCTGACGAACGTGCAGATCAACGGCAACCATTACTCCGCCAATTTCACGCTCACGCACGATGGCGGCAATCGGCTTTCCGGCGGCGCGGAGATCGACTTCGCCGGGGCTTCCGCCTCCAACCCCATCACCAACGTCTCCGTCGTTCAACCCGGCGGCACGCTCAGCGGAATGACCTCCAGCTACCAGAGCTTCCTCAACAGCTACCAAGCCGTCCGCTGGATGAATAACAACAACATCAATAACAACACCGCCCTCATGACCGCCACCGACCCACTGCCCGGCGGGCAAAATCTCGGCACCAACGGCAACAGCTACGACGACATCATCAAGTGGTCCAATCAACAGGCAAACCTGAAAAAAGTCTGGATCAACATTCCCGTGAACGCCGACGACAGCTTCGTGAAAACCGTCGCCGCCAAATTCGCCGTCGGACTGGCCCCCGATAAACAGGTGGTCGTCGAGTACGGCAACGAAAACTGGAACTTTGCCTTCAATCACCCCACCTGGATTCTGGATAAGGCAAAAACGGATCCGCGCGTCACGGGCAACGACGGCTTCACCCGCACCGGTCAAGAGGCCGGCCTGCTGTCGGCCCACGTGATGCAGGTTTTCCAGAATGAATTCCCCGACAAAACCCGCGTGGCTGGCTTCCTGGGTTCGCAGGGAGCGAGTCAGTATTTTGTGGATCAGGAAAAGCAGGCGATCAATCGCGTCTACGGCACCGGCACGGTTTCCTCACTCTATAAGTATCAGGGCATCAGTTTCTATCCGGCGGATAACCTGGCCTCGGCGAACAGCGTCGATCAACTCGTCGCCTCCCTCTACGGTGACCTTGGCCGACAAAAGCAATATCTGCTCAACGACAAAGCCGACGCCACCGCCTCGGGGTTGAGTGAAGCGATCTACGAATGGAGTCCCAACGGCTACCTCACCGCCGGCGGTGTGCCCCAGTCCGTCGTCGACGCCTTTCGCGCCGACCCGCGAGCCAAGCAGTGGACATTGGATGAGTACAGTGCCATCAGTTCCGCCATCGGACCAAACGACCTGGCGATGGAATTCTCCGTGCTGGGCGACGGCTGGAGCACGCAGATCAACCCCCTGCTCCCTCACGAACCCGAGCAGCAGGCCATCGATCAGATCAGTTCCGGCATCACCGTCACCGGCCCCCTCGCCCCCGAACCGGCTTGCCTAAGCCTGTTAGGCTTGTTGGGAATGGGGCTGTTAGGGCGTCGAAGGAAAGTGTGAGAAAATTCTCGCTGTCGCAGCAAGCTATTCCTCATTATTTAGCCGGTTAGCTTGCGACCTGTGTCGATCGGCGCATTGCATTACGTAGCATGGGCATCCTGCCCATGGCCGTGGTACGCCACGGCGTTGACGGGTGCTCCAGTCAATCACGCAAGAGCGCAGCGATCTTTCTTGATGAACCGTCAGAAGAACGCTTCGCTCTTGCCAGAGTCGACTGGAGTACCAATCGACATCGTGGAGTACCACGACCATGGGCAGGATGCCCATGCCACGGGAATGAAATACGCCCGCGTCCTTCAACCGTCGACACGGGCCGCAAGCCGTCCGGGTAAATAATTCACGGCATTGCAATCGCATTTCCACTGCAAATGATCGCCGAAGCCTGCCCCGTCCCCTCCCCATCCGTCACAAACGGAACATCCCGAAAACCCCCGGCGCTATTTTCGCCATATTTCAATCTCTTGTCTTAAATCCCCCCGCCATCCCGCCGATGACCACCGGGCTAGAGAACGGCGACCGTGGGAAAGCACTGCGGCGCCTGGAAGTTTTCTCCCGCCTTTTTTTCCCCCTTCCGTACTTGGAGGTTCAATGAAGCTGAAGCATGTTATTGTCGCCGTTCTGTTCCTGGCGAGCGTTCCCGCTCATGCGCAGATCTTTGGAACCAATACCGGCACCTTTGTCGACTACCTGCAATCCTACGGCCCGGACTCGGTGCCGTTGCGATATCCCGGAGTCTACCAACAGGGCTACAACCCGGCTTCTTTATCCGTGGCTTCGGGCTTTGCGCCGGTCATCACGGGCAACACCGGTGTCTACTCGAATGCCGCCAACTACCCGAACGCCTCCGGGTATACGCTGCAATTCAATGCCCCTAACCCGGCAGCCATCGGCGCGTCGCTGAGCGGCATGTTCTCCAACCTGAGCAACGTGCGCATCAACGGCACGCAGTACACCGCCACCTTCACCCTACAGCACGATGGAGGAAATCTGCTGGCCGGTGGGGGTGAGATCGATCTGGCCGGGGCTACCACGTCGAACCCCGTCACCAATCTGGCCGTCGTTCGTCCCGGTGGAACGCTCGGTGGGCTGACGCCAAGCTACCAAGGCTACCTGAACACCTACAATGCCGTCCGGTGGATGAACAACAACAACATCAACAATAACAACGCCGTGGTCAACGCGAGCGACCTGCTGCCCAGCGGTCAAAACATCGCCAGCAACGGCAACAGCTATACCGACATCATCAACTGGTCCAACCAACAGACCAACCTGCAAAAGGTCTGGGTGAACATTCCCACCAATGCGACCAATGCCTTCATCAAAGCGGTGGCGGGTCAGTTCGCCACGCAATTGAACCCCGGCAAGCAGGTGATTTTCGAGTACGGCAATGAGAATTGGAACTTTGCGTTTCAACATCCGGGTTTGGTGGTATTGCCCAAAGGTCAATCGGATCCTCGCGTCATTCAATCCGACAACTTCACCACCACTGCTCAGGAGTCCGGCCTTCAATCGGCGAACATGATGCAGATCGTGAAGGCCGAGTTTGCCGCCAAGGGCGCGGATGCCAGCCGAGCCCAGGGGTTCCTGGGTTCGCAGGGTGCCAACCAATACTTCGTCGATAAATCCAAGGAAGCGATCACGCGAGTCTATGGAGCGGGAGCGATCACGCAGTTGTTCAAGTACCAGGGCATCAGCTTCTATCCTGCGGATAATCTGACCTCTGCCGGCAGTGTCGATCAGATTTTGTCAGCCGTGTACGGCGACCTCGGCCGTCAGAAGCAGTACCTGGCAAACGACAAGGCCGATGCTGCCGCGTCGGGTTTGAGTGAAGCGATCTACGAATGGAGCCCGAACGGCTACCTCACCGCCGGAGGTGTGTCGGCGAATGTCGTCAACGCCTTCCGCAACGATCCCCGCGCCAAGCAGTGGACGCTGGATGAGTGGAGCGCCATCAAGGCCATCCTCGGGCCGAACGATATGGCCATGGAATTTTCGATCCTCGGCGACGGGTGGAGCGCCCAGATCAATCCCCTGCTGCCCCACGAACCGGAGCAACAGGCGATCGATCAGATCAGCGCGGGTTTGGTCGGAACCGGTAACCCGATCGTCGGTGGGGTTCTGGCCCCGGAGCCGGCAAGTTTAAGCTTGATCGGAATCGGCGCGATGGCATTGCTGGCGCGTCGCCGTAAGATCTGAATCAGCTGATTTTTGAACAGGTTTAGCGGTGCGCGGGAGGCACACGTTCTCTTCAATCGAAGAAAACGCGTGCCTCCGGCGCGCCGCTAAACGCGTTATTACTGTAATGCACATTTTCGCGCAACCGCCTATGATCTTTCCATGATTGCTGAAACACGCCTCCGTCGACTTAACGACCATCCGATCTCCGCCGATGGCAAGTACGTCCTTTACTGGATGCAGGCCTCCCAGCGCACGCGGTATAACCACGCCCTCGAATACGCGATCGAACAAGCCAATACAGCTAACCTACCTCTGCTGGTGGGCTTCGGGCTGATGGATGATTACCCGGAAGCCAACGCCCGTCACTATGCCTTCATGCTGGATGGCCTTCGCGATGTCGAAGTCGGCTTGAAGCAGCGCGGCATCCGATTCATCGTCCGGCATGGAAACCCCGGCGCTGTGGCGGTGGGAATGGCTAAAGAAGCCTCTTTGGTGGTTTGCGATCGAGGCTACCTTCGGCATCAGAAGGCCTGGCGGGACCATGTGGCCGACGGTGCCCCCTGCCGGGTGATGGAGGTGGAGAGCGAGGTAATTGTTCCGGTGGAGGAAGCCTCGATCAAGCAGGAATTCGGGGCCCGCACCATTCGACCCCGACTCCATCGCAAATGGCCGGAGTATCTGGTGGAGTTGCCCGAGGGGAAACTGAAGCATCCTTCCTTGCGACTGAAAATCACCGGGGATGTTGATGTCTCATCCCCCGAGAAGGCGTTGGCAGGCATGAAGCTGGACCGCTCGGTTTCCGTGAGCCGGTATTTCACAGGCGGCCAAACCGCCGCGCAGGCGAAGCTTTCTGATTTCATCAACCATAAACTAAGGGGCTACGATGAAGAGCGGAACGAGCCGGCCAAGGGACATACCTCCACACTGGCGGCGTATCTGCATTTTGGGCAGATATCACCGCTCGATATAGTCTTGGCGGTGCAGGCTACGCCGCACATTCCCGCTGCGGATTGCGATGCGTTTGTCGAGGAGCTTGCCATTCGACGCGAGCTGGCGATGAACTTTGTCCACTACTCCCCGAACTACGATCGATACGATTGCCTGCCCGCCTGGGCCAGGAAGACATTGTCTGAACATAGGCTCGATCAGCGGGCGACAGTCTACGATGTGAAGCAATTGGAAGCCGCCGCGACGTATGATCCGTACTGGAACGCCGCCCAGCGGGAGATGAACGTGACGGGGTTCATGCACAACTATATGCGGATGTATTGGGGGAAGAAGGTGTTGGAATGGGGTCGTTCACCCGAGGAATCGTTTGAGATGTTATCGCATTTGAACAACAAACTGTTTCTATGCGGAAGGGATCCCAACAGCTTCACGAGTGTCGCCTGGATCTTCGGCCTGCATGACCGAGCCTGGGGACCGGAACGACCGGTGTTCGGGAAAATCCGTTACATGAACGCGGCGGGCCTGAAGCGGAAGTTTGACATCGAAGCCTATGTGAAAAAGACCGCCCAGATGTAGCGTGGGCTACCAGCTCATGTTCTTCAAATACAATCATGGGCTGGCAGCCCATGCTACAAAGTTTGCGCATAAAAAAACCGGGCACGGCGGAGAACGCACGACCGTGCCCGGTCCACTTCAGAACTTCGTCCGTCGACCCGTTACGGCAGGATAACGGTGTCAACCCAATGGATCACGCCGTTGGTGCAGATCACATCGGTCTTGATCACCTTCGCCTCGTTAACCATGACATTGCCGCCATCGACTTTCACATTGAGCGACTTGCCATTCGCGGTGGAAAGAGCCATCGTCTTCACATCTTTCGCCATGACGCCATCGCCGACATGCACGTGATAGAGCAGGATTGACTTCAGTTTTTCTTTGTTTTCCGGCTTGAGGAGGTCGTCCACAGTGCCTGGCGGCAGTTTGGCAAAGGCTTCGTTGGTGGGCGCGAACACCGTGAACGGTCCGGGCCCTTTCAAGGTGGCCACCAGATCGGCGGCTTTGATGGCAGTCACCAGTGTCGTCACCCTCTGCATGCCCGGGCCGGTGGCAGTGTCGATGATGTCCTTACGATCCGACATCGAAGTCATCTTTGAATCAGGCATGGAGGAGGATGAGCTGCTCGACATTGAGCCGTTATCACTACAGCCCAACGAGCCGAAGCCAATCAGACCGAGCGAGCAAATGCTCGCGAAAAACCAGTTGGAAGAACGAAACATGGCGATCTCCTGTAAACGTATCGTGCACCGTTTATGAAAATGACCCACAATGCAAAAGGCAAAGCGATCAAAACAGGCACTTCTTTGGAGTGTACGGAGGAGGCTCGACGAACGGATGGCTAGATATTGAATTTTCGCGATGTTTGAATTATGCGATGGATGTGGCGGGGTATTCGGCGCGATCGATCGAGGAGAGGTTAAATTTAGGATTTGAGAATGTCGCAGCAACTACGACGATGAAGGACAAATTGCCGTTTCAACGCCCCACCTATAGATTCAGATGCAACGTCGGAAAGTGTTTAGTTTCGCATAACAACGATACTTATTTTG
>JANXVV010000055.1 GCA_025351525.1 Humisphaera sp.
GCACGTCGGTCAGAAAGACCTCGGTCTTGCGGTAGCTCAGGCGGAGGGACTCCCGGAGGACAAGGCAGGCAAACAGTTGGGGCCGAGTGAAATCCCGGCGGCTGAAGCAACTGTCATAGTCCGGCCAAAGGCGTTGCCCCGGTTCATAGGCCCGAAGCATCAACCGCAGCGGCGATCGTGTGGTTTGCATCGGACGGGATGTACAGACCTCCGGCCCCGGGCGCTACCGAACATGCGCCTAACGAAATGGAGGGTTGAGACTGAGCCGGGTCTACCCTGTTTTGTACCCTACGAATTCGATTGGACTTGCCGCAGTCCCAAGACTCCGCACCCGAAGGCCCACCGTGGCATCTCTCAAGCGTCGTGGCACCACTTTCTACCTTCAGTTCTATCATGCGGGCCGGCAGTGCCGCATCTCAACCGAGACGGACTGCTACCAGCTCGCCAAGGAAAAGCTCCGCCAGTTCGAATCGGCCCAAGCCCGAGGCGATGTGTTCCAGCTTCCGAGGCGCGCTCCCATCCCCGACATTCTCAACGCCTACGTCGATCACATCCGTCAGGCAAAGACGGCCAAATCCGCCCAGACGGACATCTGCTATCTGAGGGATGTCTTTGGGCCGGTCTGTGATGCACTAAAAATCACCAGCCGCAAGATCACCCCTGGCATAAAGAAGCGGCCGAAGAAGGAGGGCCAGGATGGGCGTGTTCGGCGTGCTGCTGCGTTGACCAGCGGGCGGTGATCATTCCACTGCCCACTGCGCCGGCCGTTCCCAGGCAACAACTTCCCAAGGCGACCCCATTGCTCATCGGTCAATTCATGTCGTGGCACTTCTGAAGCTCCGTCTGCTCAAGCTCCTTCCGAACCAAGTAGACTCAACAATCCGAGAGCTTCATTCCAGGCAGCGCAAGCATTTGTCAGACAGTGCCTGGACTACCTACGCATCGGGTGGCGCGCGAGCTACCATTTCATCCACTCTTGCTCTATCATACGAAGAAAGCTTGTTGAGGCACTGTGCCCAAACGAGACTACTTTTACTGAAGGAGACAACATGGCTGCGGTCGAATCCTCGTCAAATCTGGTCGAACTGATTCATAAGCTCGAGATGCAAAAGGCCCAACACGCCGAGATGGCGGCCGCGGTCACGACCACTCTCGGGCAGATCAGCGGCCTGCTGGGTGCGTTGATCGGCGGCCAGCAGCGACCCGCCGTCTCCCACACCGCTCCTAAAGCCGCTCCGAAGGCAGCACCGAGAGCCGCAATCGCTCCCAAGGCTTTTAAAGCTCCTTCGATGCCCGCAACCAAAGCTTCTTCCACACCGGCCGTAGCAAACCGCAACAAGTTTGCCCTCACCGGAGATGAGTCGGTTCTCGCGTTCATCAAACGGCGCGGCAACCCATCCACTTCTGAAGTTCAAGCGCATTGGAGTTCCGAAGGCCGCGGAAGTTCCGCCGACAACTCGCTCTCGAAGCTCCATCGAGACAAAAAGATCAAACGCGAAGCGAACAAGCAGGGTCGCGGCAGTCGCTACACCGTGGCTTGATCTCAAATGTATAGCAGGGGCATTTCTCTCAAGTTCCGCAGAAATGATATTGGGAACACTCGGATTCGAACCGAGAACCAAGGAATTATGAGTTCCCTGCTCTAACCGTTGAGCTATGCTCCCGTAGACTTCCGTTATCGTCACCGTATAAGCGACGATAAGCCTGGCATCGTATCATGGCGCAGGTCGCTGGAAGTCGCAAGCCGTGGCAGTAGAATCGGGCAAGAACTTCATAGTATTCGATTCTGTCTGCAAGGTACGCACGTTGGATTAAAAAGCGATGAAAAGGCCGGGCCGTCAGCGGCCCGGTTTTTTTTTGACCCACAGTCCCGGATTCCGTGCCGAAGATGGCGTGGTTCTGAAACGCACGGCGGATATTTTCGCGGAACAGCCGATTGGGGGCGGTTTCCTTAAATGCGTTCGGACCCGGCGCGGGATGGCAGACCATCAGAATGTCGAGACGCCCGGTGTTCTGCACATCCAAAAGCGCCACGCCACCGGGGGTGATCTCCGGCGTCATATTGGTGCCATCGGCGTAGGGTTTGGGGTTTTCATCGAAACCGACCTGTCCGGTGATTTCGGTGAAGAGGGTATGGGGGCCGGGGGGCGCGGGCGGGGTTATCACGGAAGGTGTGGGTGCCGCTTCAGCGACGCTCTTCGCGGGCTTGCGATCGCAGCCGATGAGGCAGGCGGAATGGAGTCGGCAGAGCAGCAGAAAGATTCGAGGATGGTTCATGGTTCCGTTCCGAAAATGGATTTTGGAGGGCAGGCGTCCTCGCCCGCCGCTTTCATTCGTCGCGTGTGCGGTGCCGCCGCCTGCCAGATCGATTCGCCCAACCCCCGCACGCGCGATGAGATCGCCGGGCGCACGCGGCGAATGCTCGAGATGTCGACTTCGCGGTGAAGGGTTACGCCCAGTCGATCTACCCACCCGGCACCGGAACGAACGGCCCACCGACGATTGCAAGCAATGAGAAGGCGATTCAGGAAGGCAAGGCGCATTCGAGCGGATTCTGTCATGGATGGGGGAGGGAGGGGAAGAAGTAGCTCTGGGGACAGATACGGGAAGCTCGAAATCAGAAAATAGAAATCAGAAAAAAGCTCAAAAGAAGGAAACTCGAAGTGCGGATCGTCTGATGACCTAGGGCGCACGCCTGGCCGACGGCTATTGATGATGAAGACGCATCGGGTAAAATCTAATGCATGGCATGGCTGGACGTGGCGAAAATGCAGCGGGAATCCGCGCAGTATCTGGCGGAGGCGGCAGAGGATGGGTTCAGCCGTGCGATTTGCAGCCGAGCGTATTACGCCGCGTATGCCGCGGCGACCGCGCGATTGCCTTCGCACATTCAATTCGGGCGCGGATGGGGGAATCCGGAACATGCGAAGTTGCCCGAGTACGTCAGCCAGATCGTGGGGCTGTCGGCGAACGCGCGTCGCGAGGTGAAGCGCGGACTTCGCCGCCTGCGGCACCGGCGGGAGGATGCGGACTATCGGCCCGGTCGCACGGTGGACTTTCGCACCGCGCGGGATTCGCTTCGGGATGCCGCAGCGATCTTTTACCTGTTGAATCTGGAAACGTGAAATGACGAAAGCCAAACTTCTCAAACTCGTGCGCAGCCTTCTTGCGGATGTCGGTCACGGAATCGTCTTTGACATCATCGAGACGGGGGTGCGCAGGGAGGATAGCTGGTGGTACGTTCCGGTGATTGCGGAACGCAAGGGACATGAAGTGCCTCGCGAAGTGACCGTGAACATTTACGCCAATCTGGAAACGGACTTGGAAGAGGAGCACGGGGTCACCGTGCTGTTCGTGCCGATGATTCGGGAGTCGACCGTAAGTCTTTGATTTTGCGCGTCCTTCGTGCCTTCGCGGTAAATATTCTTGCGGAACCCATCTCCCTCCAAGGTTGCCTGTACCCCCGCAGGTCGCGGTTACAAGCGGGTGTGCGTAGGAGTTGGGGATTCAAGGCTTTGCCTCGCGAACTGATTCCGCCGCAGTTATGGGTTGGTACCGCCCGGCGGCAAACTCGCGGCGAGATTGGGCGACCGTGTCCGCAATGCTCGCCCGCCCACGTTCGGCAAGGCGGCGGCTCAGAACGGCGACCAATTCCGCCTGGGCTTCGGCATCGAGTTTTTCGGCGACGTCCAAGGCATCGTCAAAGGCGAGTGGCTGATTCATGGTGTCCACCGGGTATCGAATGCTATGCCTCGAAAACTTCGGACGCAAACCTCACCATAATGCGGGACGTTGCGGAATTCGGGTCGTCGCCTGCGGCTCCGATCCCGGTGTGCTGCGGCGCGCAAGGTAGATTCAAATCCACCTAGCGATCGTCAACTCACACCACCGTCGCGCCTTCCAAAAGCGAGGCCCATTTCTTGCCGGTGCGGGCTTTCCACGATCCCTTGTGGTAGGCATAGCCGACGATCAACGGCACCGCCAGAGTCGCTTCGCTGAAGACCATCTGCTCATAGACCGTGTCCACTTTGCCCCAACTGCTGGCTTCTTTCAGCGTGCTGCTGGAGAGGGCGCCATCGCGCACATCGGCCACGGTGATCTGCACGGCGTACTTGTGCATCGGGGCATCCGCATCGGTGAGAATCTCGGCGGCAACGACGATGTCCTGCGCGAAATTCTTCGGCACCCCGCCGCCGATCATGAACAGGCCGGTGTCCTTGCACTTGATTTTAAGCTGGGTGAGTTCGTAAAAATCCTTGCCGCTGTCGATGCTGACTTTCGTGCCTTCGCCGCGCTCGTGCTGATGGGCGACGATGCCGAAACCGGCGGAGCAATCGCTGAAGGCGGGGACGAAAATCGGCACATCCTTCTTGTAGCATTCCAGCACGATGCTGTCCGGGGTCTTGCCGTGCTTGTGAAGGTAGGCCCCCATCTCGCGGATGATCTCGCGCGAGCTGTGCGGGCGGTGCTCGAGTTCGTCGAAGATCTTTTTGGTGGTGTCATCGCAAATGCGCAGCTCTTCTTCATCGATGAAGGTGTCGTAGATGCGGTCGATCATCAGTTCGCGCAGTTCGCCATCGCGCGTGCCGCTTTTGAATTCGTCGGCGGCGATGTAGTGCCTGTAGCCGAGGCCCTCGAAGAAATCCTGATCGACGATATTCGCGCCCGTGGAGACGATCGCATCGACCATGTTGTTGCGAACCATGTCGACGACCACCTTCTTCAGGCCCGCGCTGATAAGCGAGCCGGCGAGGCAGAGAATCACGCCTCACTCTTTGTCGGCGAGCATCTTGTCGTAAATGTCAGCGGCGCGGGCAAGATCACGCGCGGTGAACGCCATGCGCTTCATCGCCTCGACCACCGGCACGACATTGTGCTTGGTGATGTCGATGTGCTGGATCGTGTCTTTCAGGAATTCTTTCTTCGATGTCTTATTCGCAGCCATGGGATTCTCCGGGAAACGGGACGAAATTTTTCAGAAAACAAAAAAAGCCACGTCGGCCCGCCAGGGTGTGTTCGCCGCGCGGCGAGACACCCGCCATTGCGGGTCGGGGTGGCTTGAACGCCGGTTATTGTGTTCGATCGGGCGATGGCGTCAAGTAAGGGTTTCGATACCTCTCAAAACTTTCCGGTGGGAACGATTTCAGGGGAGGTCGGTATGCGCAATTCTATTGTCTGCTAACTTCGGCCTGACTAGGATGCCGCCGTGAGTGGGTTGGACCGAGCGAGCAAAAATCGATTGACGATGTGGCTGCGAAGCGAGAAGGCGTTCGGTCTGACCCGACTGCCGTCTCCCGTCGTTTCAGAGTCCATGGCGGCAGCATTCGTCGTCGCGTCGGCACCCCCGCCGCCGGTCGTGAAACCGGTCGTTTTCAGCCCCCGCGTCGCATCGCCGTCGCCGGTGATGAAGGTGGAGCAAAACAGTCCCGTGGCCAGACGAGAAAACAAACCCGGTCCACCGCCGCTGCTGATTCTGCCCCCTTCAGCCGCGCCGTTCACCGCGCCGCTTTTGTCGCGCGATGATAAGATCGCACGGCTGGCGGCAATGGATTCGCAGGAGGTCAAAGTCTGCACCAAATGCCGCCTGCACGCGACGCGGACCAACACCGTTTTTGGCGAAGGCGATCCGGACGCCGCGATTTTTTTCCTGGGCGAAGGTCCGGGTGAAACCGAGGATTTGAGCGGTCGTCCGTTCGTGGGCAAGGCCGGGCAGTTGCTGGATAAAATGATCGTCGGCATGGGCTTGACCCGCGAGCAGGTCTACATCGCGAACATCGTCAAATGCCGCCCCCCGCAAAACCGCGTGCCGGGTGCCGATGAGGCGGCGACCTGTACGCCGTATCTCGAACGGCAATTGGAAATCGTGCGCCCGCGCGTGATCGTCACCCTCGGACTGTCCGCGACGGCTTACATGCTGAAGTCGAAGGTGCCGATGGGCAAGCTGCGCGGCAATTGGCAGACGTGGCGCGGCATCAAGTTGATGCCGACGTTTCACCCGGCCTTTCTGTTACGACAGTTCACCTTGGAAAATCGCGAAGCGGTCTGGAGCGATCTGAAATTAGTACTTTCGGAGCTGGGAATGCCCGTTCCGAAGCGTGCCGTCAGTTGAGTGCGTTGCACGACAATACCGTCTCAGGCCTGGTCACCTCAGGTGACCAGCCCCGCAAGTTTCAGCGTTCAGGATCGCGCGATGAATATGCCGATGAATCGCGGGTTGCTTCAAATTTCGATCCGGACAAACGATGTCTAAAAAAGTTGTGAATAACCTGTGGGTGAGATGTGTCCGGGATGGCGCGAACCGATTATTTGCTGGCTTGTAAAATGAATCTCGGTATGGTGCCTCTTCGGTAAATCGCTTTTCACTTCCCTGTGGTGCAGTGATTTTGAATGGCAAGGTTTTCGGCGCTTCACGCGCCGCCTTGGTGGATATTTTGACAGTCAGCCCGAACGCCAACCGTTCGGCACTCCGCGAGAACGGGAAGATTGAACTTATGGCAACGACCCAATTGCCTCTGCAACGCGAGGGCACCTTCCGCCGGGTGCCGGATCGAGCCCCCGATCGCGGCCCGGAAAATCCCGCCTTCGATCCCACCGTCTGGCAGCGCATCCTCCAGCACGTCCGTATGAATCATCCGATCCTCAATCGCGAATGGTTCGCCCAGATGACCCCCCGCCAACTCACCAATGGCGTCATTCAGGTCACGGTGCAAAAAATCGCCCAGCTCAATTTTTGCCAGGGCCAATGTCAACAGCCGTTCACCAACGCCGCCCAGGCCGTCACGCAACGGCTGGTCGCCGTCAGTTTTCATTGCGATAATCTTCCCTCGGGCGGCGTGTTCAACGACACCGATCAACCGGTGCCGCTGAATCCCGATTATGTGTTCGAGAATTTCGTCACCGGCCCGTGCAATCGCCTCGGCCATGCCGCTTCCGTCGCCGTCTCCGAACAGCCCGGCAAAGCCTACAACCCGCTCTTCATCCACGGCGGCGTCGGTCTCGGTAAAACGCATCTGCTTCAAGCCATCTGTCAGCAGGTGCTCGAACGGTCGAGCGACAAACGCATTTTGTATCTGTCGTGCGACAGCTTCATCAATCAGTTCATCACCGCCATCGAGACCGGCGACATGAACACGTTCCGGTATCGCTACCGCCATGTCGATCTGCTGGTGATCGACGACATCCATTTTCTCGCCGGCCGCGATCGCACGCAGGAAGAATTTTTTCACACGTTCAACACGCTGTATCAGGGCCACAAGCAGATCATCCTGTCCGCCGACTGCCCACCGAGCGAAATCCCCGAATTGGAAGAACGGCTGGTCAGCCGCTTCAACTGGGGTCTGGTCGCCCGCATCGAAAAGCCCTGCTACGAAACCCGTCTGGCGATCCTTCAGAAAAAAGCCCGTCTGCGCGGCTTGTCCCTGCCGGACGATGTCGTCTGCTACATCGCCGGAAAGGTTGAAAACAACACGCGCGAATTGGAAGGGGCGATCACGAAGATCCAGGGCATGAGCATGTTGCAGGAAGGCCGCATCGATATCGAGTTGGCCAAGGCGGCCCTCGGTGAATCGGGTTCCCCGGATAAAAAGCGGATCACCATCCAGCAGATTCTGGATGCCGTCACCAAATATTATAACGTGAAGCTGAGCGATCTGCAGAGCAAAAAGCGTCACAAGAGCATCGCCTTCCCCCGGCAGGTTTGCATGTATCTGGCCCGCAAAAACACGCGTTATTCGCTGGAGGAAATCGGCGGATATTTCGGGGGCCGCGATCATACCACGGTGCTGCACGCCGTTCGCACGGTGGATTCAGATGCCAAGGAAGACCCGGATGTGGCGGAGCAGGTGGCGCATCTGCAGAATCAGTTGCTATGAAGTTCAAAAACGGCATGCGTCCGGTCCACCCCGGTGAAATACTACGCGAAGACTATTTGATTCCCCTGGGGCTGAGCGCGCGCTCTCTGGCGACGGCGCTCCACGTTCCCGCGCCGCGAGTCAATGACATCGTCCGCGAACGCCGTGGCGTGACGGTCGACACAGCCATGCGCCTCGCCCGCCACTTCGGAGGAGATGCGCGATCGTGGATGAACCTTCAGGCCGCATATGACCTGCGGGTCGCCCAGATCAAAAACGCCAAACGTATTGATAGGGAAGTTTCGCCCTCAGCGGCGTAGACTTCCGAGAGAGGGCCACCACTCATCAATTGGATCCATACAATGAAGTGACGGCTTTCTTTCGCATTTTCCCCGCTCAGACACCGATCGCTGCTCAAGCCGGAGCTTGAAGTGCGCAGCGATTCAGATTCCAAGCAGATCGGAATACGAAACCGCCTGATGATCCGCTTCCGGAATTCCAATCGCTTTGTGCAGCTCCGCCAGCCTGCGAAGCGAGGTTTCCTCCTCCTCGCCTTCCGACATCACCGCTTCAAATTCGATGAAGTTCCCAAGGCCCGTAACTCGGTCGAGGTGAATGCGGACGTTGTGATACATCCACAGGTCGCGCGTTTTGCGAACCTCCCCGCGCAGGCCGTTGGCGGCGATCAGAACGCTCTTGAGCGCGGCGGGATCGGGAACCGGCACAACCGCATAACAACTGCTGCGATACTCGATGGAATCCGGGCGATCGTATCCGATCAATTCGGCGGAATGCCCGTCAATCTCCCGCAGTTTCAACCGGCCATGGGACACGCGGAAATAGGTGTCCACTTGCACCATCGTACGAGTGAAAATCGCCCCCAGATTCTGAAGTGCTGCGCGAGCGCTGTCGAGATCCCCATACCGCGCCTTCAATTCGATGTTTCGTTGAAGAGGTTTCATCGGCAAATCTTCGTTTAGGAACGGGTCGCAAATAACTTCCCGGTTTTCAACGGTGCGGGGTGCCACAGGTCGCGGTACTCCGAGACCTGTGTCTTTCGGCCAAGCCGGCACACGTCTCGGAGTACCGCG
>JANXVV010000087.1 GCA_025351525.1 Humisphaera sp.
GCCCGGTGGCAGTCGTGTCAATCCGCTTGGATCGCCGCTCGCTGATGGCGACCAATGTCACCGCCAGCACAATGACGGCGATCGACGCCAGTACGACGTTGGCCCCATATTTCACCCAGCGTTCCTGCTGCGATTCCGGTGCCGGTACGGCAGCGTCTTTGGATTTCATCTGACTCATTGCGTTTTATCCAATTTGCGTTTGAACACTTCTGCTATTGATTTCAATTCAGAAACCGAGGGAACCGCGAAGTCGCGAAAGCGCGAAGTGCAATGCGAAGAAAACAAAAAATGAAAATTCTTCGCGTCTCCCTTCGTGGTCGCTTGTTCACCTGGCCGAAAGACAACATCATTTCCAGCGCCGCGATTCCAGCACCTTCACCGTCAGGAACAAAAACACCGCCGTCGCAGCGACGAAGAAAACGATGTTGCCGCTGTCGATGATGCCCTTGCTGAAATCGGTATAGCGCCGGAACACCGCCTGGTCCGCCGCCCCGCGCCAGAACGCCGACAGCGTCCCCTTGCTGACGACATAATACGGCACGATGGTCATCGCAAAGAGCAGCGCCGCCGCCAAGGCCGCCGCAACCACCTGGCTGCGGGTGAGCGATGAACAGAAAAGGGCGACTGCGATGAACAGCGCACCCACCAGCAGGATGCCGAGGTATCCGCTGACGATCGGCCCATAATCCAGCGGGGCGTACAGCCGCAGCATCAGGACGAAGAACAGCGTCGGGGCCAGCAGCAGGGCGAAGAATCCGAGTGAGCCGAGGAATTTCCCCAGCACCACATCCATCTCAGCCACCGGCGCGGTCATCAGCGTTTCAATGGTGCCGTTGGCCCACTCTTGCGCCAGAAGCCCCATGCACAGCACAGGCACGATGGCGACCAGAATCCAAACCATCCAATCGAACAGATGCCGCAGTTCGGCCGGTTGCCCCGGTTGGAAATCATCCCAGAAGGCGATGCCGCACACGATGAGGAAAAGGGCCATCGCGACATAGGCGATGGGCGACACGAAATAGCTGCCGAGTTCCCGGCGAGCGATGACGGTGGATCGACTCATGCCGCACCGCCGGTCTGGGCCATCGCCTGATTCGCGGTCACCTGAATGAAGAATTCCTCGAGCGTCGCCTGTTCCAATCGGATCTCCCTTAAAGCCCATCCCTGCTGCATGACCAGTCGGGCCGCCTCTTCGCGTACATCGTAACCCTCTTTGGTCCGCAGCGCCGCCGTCACGTACGATTTGTCCCCGTCCATCGGCAGCATCTCCACCTTCGCCACCCCGCTCAAATTCTCAAACGCCCCGCGCACCGCCTCCGCCGATCCCTTGCATTCCACCAACACCCGCGCCTGCAACCGGCGGCTATTCCGCAATTCATCCGGCGTCCCCTGCGCGGCGATCTTCCCGCCCGCAATGACGATCACCCGATCGCACACCGCCTCCACCTCCGGCAGAATATGCGTCGACAGCAGGAGCGTATGCTCGCCGCCCAACTCCCGAACCAGTTTTCGCGTCTCCCGAATCTGAGTCGGATCCAATCCCACCGTCGGCTCATCCAGAATCAGCACCGGCGGATTGTGCAGCAGCGCATCCGCCAACCCCACCCGCTGGCGATACCCTTTGGACAGATGCCCGATGGCCCGCGAGCGCACGTTGGTCAGCCAGCACCGCTCCAGCACATAGTCGATCCGCTTACGGCGACTCGCCCGGTCCATCTTCCGCAGCCGTCCGCGAAAATCGAGATATTCCTCAACCTTCATCTCCATGTACAACGGCACATTTTCCGGCAGATACCCGAGATTTTCGCGCACCTGCTCGGACTGATGGAAGATGTCGAACCCGTTGACGGTGGCCGTGCCGCCGGTCGGGGGCAGGTAGCAGGTGAGCATGCGCATGGTGGTCGATTTACCCGCGCCGTTCGGCCCGAGAAACCCCACCACGTCACCCTTTTGAACCTCGAAGCTGATGTGGTCCACGGCCAATGTCTGGCCGTAAACCTTGGTCAAATTCTGGACGGAAATCACAGGGGTTCCTCTTTCGCCAATTCCTCCGCGACCCATCGCGGACGGGTATCTTAACTAGGGCAGGATTGAAGTTCTGTCAAGTAGGGGAGACTTTCGGAATAGGCTCAGGCGCGATCGGGGATGGGAATGTCGGAAACTCGAAATCAGAAACCCGAAATCAGAAAAAAGCTCGAAGTCGGGGAATCAAAACGCGAATGCGGCTTCTTTTCGACATTGCTCCTCTTCCATTACCCGTACGCACTCCGGGCAGCGGTCGGGCGTCGCGCGGAGATCGTAGCCGCAGGTGGGGCAATGGCCGAGGGGTCGAAGGTTTCGGCGGCGCAGGCGGCGGCAAATCGATATCGCGGGCGGCACTGCGAAGACAGCGACAAGGTATCCGAGCGGGATACTGAGGCGCAAAAACTTGGTAATTTCTGGACCCGGATTCACCCGCAGTTCCCAAGCGATCCGCAAAAATGTACGGGCAAGCGGTAATTTGTCCTGGGTGGGCCATGAATAAAACGAAAATCCTGATCCCCTACCTCCGTGGTTATATGCGAAAACAGTCCGCACGGTCCTCAATCCCAACCGACCCGGATTTCGCAAGGAGTTGCTCCCTGCGGAATCCGGGTCGTCGCTAATGCTCCGATCCCGGCGTGTTGGAACACAGGCGACGTCACTTTAAATCTCAGGTGACGCAGCCGGTCCAGTTGAACATTCTCATCATTTCTCCATCCGGCACAGTTCTTTCAATTCGACAATAAAAAGCGGGACACGGCAAGCCGTGTCCCGCGAATGAATTTACTTGTACGGACGGTTTCGATCAGCAAGCTGCTGTGCGGCGAAGCTTGGTCGAGCAAAGCCCGGCGGTGACCAATCCGAGGGTCATCAGATACGCGCCGGCGGGAAGCGGAACACCGCCACCACCGATGGGGCCACCACCACCCGGGCCACCCGCAGATTGAACGATAGCATCGACGATCAGGCCGGATTGGACATTGGTGTCGAACACGTTCACCACACCGAAGCCGATGGTGTTATTGCCGACGACCAAACCTTGAGCGGCACCGATCGTGAAGGACAGAAAACCGGTCTCCAACACGCCTGCAAAACTATTGATGCCGGAATTGTCTCCAATGCCCGTAGTCGCAGGAGGCGCAACCAGCGCTGCCGTGTTTACGGTGGCCAAACGGGTAAGAACGCCATTGACCGAGACAAACGCAAAGTCATTGCGAGTGGTCGGGCGGGGCTCTTGAGTATAGAAATCAAACTTGAAGGTGACGATGTCACCGGAGGCAATGCTGACCAGCGTTTGCTTAAATCCGGAACCATTGGTGGCCCCTTGGCTGGCGGTGCTGTTGCTGCCGCTGAGACCGAGGAATGTATCCAAGGCGGTTGCGGTGATTGGATTCGATCCACCGGTGACTGCACCCGGTGCGGTTGAGATCAGCGCCTGCTGAACACCCTCGACCGGAGTACGGAAGTCTGAGGCCTGGATGGTCGCATTGCCGGCGGTGGTGTAGCCCGTAAAGTCGGGGAATTGTTCAAAACCCCCGTTGACGATGGCCGCACTGACCGGTTGCGAGGCCGACAAGCCCAAGGCAACGAGAACTCCAAGAGCCATTCCAAGTTTAAATTTAGTACGCATCATACACTTCCCAACTTTCTGCCTCTCCAAACAGAGCGGCGTAAAATAATGAGTTTGATTTGTGGATAAGTCACCCACTCACAACAAATCGACCGGACCGTAAGAAACGTCTTCAGTTCGGTCAGCGGAATTTACTACAGATCCGATAACATGTCCAGATAAATCTTGCACGATTTCATCTCGGTTAGAGACCCATTGGGTTTTCTCCCCCCTTCTTATCCCAAAGCCCCTCAGTTCACTCAGCACCCGCGACGAATCCGCTTCCCGGCAACGCCTGCCACCATCGCACCGAGGGGGGCCACCAAAAGCGCCAACGGAAGCGGCACTGAACCGCCGCCAGCACCCGTGATCTGAATCGCATCGACCATGACGCCTGAAGCCACATTGCCATCAGCGCTATTGATCACGCCGAGACCGAGCGTATACGTTCCTCCGGCGGTAAGAGTGGTGGTGTAGGTCAGGTAACCCGTTTCGCTCGTCGCAAAATTGCTGTCGTCATTCAAGGGATTCGTTGCATGAAGGGACGAATTGGTATCCGCCAAAACCGCCAACGTTGCAGGATTGGTTCCGTTTTTCAACGTCAGGAACGCGGTGTCATTGCGACCCGTGCGCCCGGCAGGACTTTCATTGGTCAGGAAATCGAATTGCAGGGTCAAGGTCTGACCCGCCAGAGCGGTGAAGGTCTGTTGAATCGCCGACCCGGTGAACGCTTTGAAAGTGGCCGCATTGGTCAGCGTACCGGCGGTCAAATTGAGGAAAGATTCCAATTGAGCCCCGGTCACTGGATTCAGTCCGCCTGTCGAATCACCCGCGCCGTTCGAGAGCAGTGCCTGAAGCGCACCCTCCACCGGGGGATGAAAGTTACCGGCCTGAATCGTCGTATTGCCCAGGGTGGTGTAACCGGTGAAGTCCGGAAATTGCTCAAAACCGGCATTGACGATCGGATTGGCGAAAACTGAAGAGGCAGCGCCGAGTCCCAGCGTGGTGATCGCCGTCAAAGCCGCCATTTTCAAACTGTGCATCGATTTCCTGCTCATGTGCGAACCCTTGTCTTTCTGCAAAATGCCCTGAAGGGGGCGTGTGAATGTTCCTGGTCATTGCCTTCGCGACAAAATGGACACGACAGGCGTTACTTCACTGAGCATATCTCTGGAACACTCTCGTGCGGGGAAATGTAGTGCTGAAGACGGGCCTAAACTGCGCATGTACCATCCGGCAAACCGGATAACCGGTTTATGACGGCAATTTGATCTTTTATTTGAATCATTGCCCTATTTTGCCCTATATAACCCCCGGTACGCCGGGGGATCGTTCACCGGGTAAAAGGCCATCGGCTAGCAAAGGATTTCCCCCGGCGTGCCGGGGGCTATGTAGGGTGGGGTGAAGTTATGGCTCTTCCGGTTCTTGCGTAGGTAGTGACGGTGCCGGAGTCTTAAGTTTGGATTTTGGAGGCATGTCTCCGGCGTCCGCAAGGGCGGCCATTTTGAGGGGAAACTGCGGACTTTCCCCTTTCTTTGCAACGACAACATCTGCGGACGCCGGAGCCACGCCTTAAAAATCCAACTGCGGATGTTCGAATCGCTCTCTACCTGCGCAAAAACCGGATGAACCTCTTATGTGCTTTATGCCAGTGAAAATCAATGCTAAACGCAACGTGCTTACATTTTCGTCAGCAGTGGTCTAAATTCCCGCGTCATTTTACGCCATCGACCACCACCGTAAAGCTTCCGCAATCTTCGTAGAGAATCGATCGATCGATCGATTGACCGCTATGATTTCGATTTGGCGCAACGAGCCGATGATTTCAAATCTCTCTGCCACTGACTCCTCCCTGGCACGTCAGCCTCAATGCCCCTTCCCAAAAAACGTCTTGATCGAATCGTAAATATCATCCTTCGAATTCACCCGGCTCGTCAGCACCCTCGGTTCCTTCTTCAAATGCTCGTGCAGCACGTTGATGAAATTCCCGGAGCCGTAGGCAGAGGCCACCTGGCAGTAGCCGAACATATTGCAAAACGGCAACAACTGCTCCTTCAGCATTTTGACGCAATCGCGGCTGTCGGCTTCGCTGCTGTTGTCGCCGTCGCTGAAGTGGAATAGATAAATATTCCATTCATCGGGTGAGTAATGCCGGTCGAGCAGCGCCTTGCAGGTCTTGTAAGCGCTGCTGATTTTCGTGCCCCCGTCTTCACGCAGGTGATAGAAGGTGTGCTTGTCCACCTCGCGGGCGGCCACATCATGCACGATGTATCGGCTTTCGATCCCCTCGTAATTCTTGCGCAGCCAGGTGTCGATCCAGAAACTTTCCAGTCGAACCAGTTCCTTCTGCTCTTCCCCCATCGAACCGCTGACATCCATCATGAAAATGATGACGGCGTTGCTCTGCGGGCTTTTCACTTCCTTCCAACTGCGATAGCGGATGTCTTTTTTCTGGGGGATGATGACCGGATTGTTCGGGTCGTAATCGCCGATCATGATCTGCCGTTTGAGGGCTTGCTTGAAGGATCGTTTGAAATGGCGAAGGCTGTCCGGCCCGACGGTGCGAATGCCGCTGTATTTATCGCGAACGGTGGTGATGCGATGCTTGCCCTTGGGCTCGATGCGCGGCAGCTTCAATTCCTCCGCCAGAATATCTGCCAACTCATCGAGGCTCAGGTCCACCTCCATCATGTGCTGACCCTGCTCGGTGCCGCCCTGCGATTTACCTTTGCCGTTGCCTTTACCGATTGTTTCCCCCTCTTTGCCATCGCCTGTGCCGATGCCACCGGAATTATCCCCGTACCGAAAATAGGGCAACTCGATCCCGCGCACGGGAATCGAGATCAGGTGCTTGCCTTCCTTGCCGATCAGTTCGCCCTTAGTGAGGAACTTGCGCAGGTCGTCGCGGATGCGTCCTTTGACGATCTGGCGGAAGCGCTGGTGATCTTTTTCGATTTTGAGGATCATAATGCCACGGCTCAAAATAACCAGTGAAACCACCGCTGGAGTACGATCAATACAAACAATGTGATGGGCATATACATCACGATCGATCCTATTCGTGTCCGAATAGGTTGATTATGCACAGCCGGATCAAATCTCGGCAACTGCAACGCCCTGAGGTTCGGTCGCGTGCGGA
>JANXVV010000453.1 GCA_025351525.1 Humisphaera sp.
TCGCGGGCATCCAGTTAGAGATATCCATCTCCACCGACCGGGGCTTCCCGTGTTTCGTTGTTCTCCTGTGCGATCATGCCGTCGCCACTACCCCGGCGGGACCGCGAGCGCGTGTCGTTCGACCGGAGTTGACCCGGCTTGAGTCGCTCGCGATGGCAGCCTTCCCCGCAGTACTGTCGGATCGGCTCCCGCATCTGGGCTTTTCGAGGCCTGCTCGGCGTGTCCTCACGTTACGGCCTGACCGCTCGCCAAATCACCAATCGTGATCCTTTCATCAAAGACGCAGGCGCGCTCGTTGCCTCCACCGCCGCTTCGACTGCTACCGCCTGGAACGACCCTTGCCGGGCGGGACTGACTCCCGCTGAAGAACAACGCCTTTGCACGGCGTACGGTACTACGGACCCTACGGGGCCAAAGATATCTACACAACTCGTGGAATCCTTGTTTCCACTTCGGAAACCCGGTCTGGACGCTGACGGCTAACCGCCTTGGCGCTACCTGTAACGTCGTCAATCTGACTTGTATAGATACCATTGGGTACTCCTGTGGACCCGGCGCCGCTGAACAGGGGAAAGTTGACCGGCCCCCCCCATCGGCTTACGCTTCATTCATGGAATACGCCCATCTCATCACGATCGAACCCGACAAGCGAAGCGGACAGGCGTGCATCCGCGGTTTGCGGATGACGGTGCGTGACGTGCTCGAATACCTCGCCGCCGGGATGACGCCGCAGGAGATCGTCGATGAATTCCCCGACCTGATGCTGGAAGACATCCGCGCCTGCCTCGCCTACGCCGCCGACCGCGAGCGACGCCTCTGGGTGGTGCCGGCGGCATGAAGCTCCTGTTCGATCAAAACCTGTCCCCCCGGATGGCGAGCCTTCTGGCGGTCGAGTTCCCCGATTCCGCGCACGTTCGTGAATTCGGCATGGCCCGCGCCGCCGACCCCATAGTCTGGGCGCACGCGGCGGCGCAGGGGTTTGTCATCGCCTCGAAAGATGTTGACTTTCAACAGCGCGCCCTGTTGCGCGGCCCTCCACCCAAAGTGGTCTGGATTCGCCTGGGCAATTGCCTGACCGCCACCGTCGCGGCGTTGTTGCGGTCAAACCACGCAACCCTGCTCGCGTTCGAGGCCGATCCAGCGGCGTCGTTTATAGCGCTGGGATGACCGGGTGATACGATCTCGAGTAGAGTCGAGGCACGGTGGCGCGAAGCGCTCCGTTTCCACGTCCCGCTCATCGAACCGGACGGGCGGATTTCCCGCATACGGCTCTTGGAGAGGAATTGACCTCGCGCGGCGCACGGAGCTTTCGCTCCTTCGCCGACGGGCCTGGCGGCGCCCGCATCGCCTGACGCAGAATGAGGGAGCCGGGTAGGGTGGGTGTACTCACCCACCATCTTCCCTACGGGTCAAAACAATACGGTGGGTGCATACCCACCCTACTCCCCGGCCGCCTTGGCGATGTCGTCCCAATCCATTTTAGACGGGGCGGGTCGGCCGTCGCAGCAACAACACCCTCGCGGTTCATATCGCTTCTCGGCAACGAAACGATGGAACGAGCTGTGCGGCCAAAGGTGTGGACACGTTGCCTGTGCTTCACCGCATTGTAATGCACGTCATCGAAATGACGGTGAAGGTCGTCCTCGTCGCGAAGGGTGTGTTCTCGGAACCGGCGTTGCCAGACGCCGCGGGCCTGCTGGCGAACGCGGGAATCGGGGCGGCGTTGTTCCGTGCCGCCGGACGCGAGGTAGGTGCGGGTGAACCTGGATTTGAGAAGCCGCAGGCGGACGGAGAAGTCGGCATCCCCATGCGGCAGCGTTATGAGCAGGTGCAGGTGATCGGGCAACAAGACGATCGTGTCGATTTCAAACGGATGAAGTGACTGGCACCGCGCGATCGCCTCGTGCAGCAGAGTCCGAGCGTGATCCTCGGCAAACAGTGGCGCGCGACGCTCAGTTACCAGCGTCAGAAAGAACGTCCCGCCGGGGCGAAAGACCCGCACGTAATTGGGCATGGGCGAATTGTATTGAGACTGACGTACCGATCAAGATCAAGTGCCCACCGTTTCAGGTCACCCGCAATGAAGACGGTGAGTGAGTATACCCACCCTACCTGGCTTGCGTGGCAGGCTGGATTTGAAAGTCCTTGATTTTGTTTACCCGGTCTTCTCTATCTGGTCCCATTCACCGGGCCGACGTGGACATCGCTGCCCGAAGCCAAGCTGTTTTACGGTAAGCTCACTCGGCATCGTCGGAGAATCCTTGATCTCTTTGATTCATGGCGTTTTCGGTCGCCGCACCAGTGCGTTGTTGAAGTCTTCCCCGCACAAACTTTCGCACGGTGCGGGCTACGTGATCCTGCCTCGCCATGTTCGCCGTGCTCGATCTCGAAAGAAGCCTTTACGCAGGTGTGTTGCGTGCTCAGGTTTTCGGAGAGTTAAGAAGGTAATGCCTTAACGCTGGTGTGGAGCGGGCGGTAGAGGCGCAATAAAAAACCGCCGTAGGTAGACGTGCTACGGCGGTACAAAGACTCGGAGTTAGGAGTTGTGTCGTCTTTGTTTGCTTTACCTGTAGGCCGTCTACTGCCTCTGCTATATTCTTCGACATTTCGGCTGCGGACCAACAGTGGTCAGACAAATTTCCGAATTTGCCTTCTGGTCGTCCGAGGTGTACGCCGCACCACTGTTATTGGCGGGACGAGTTGGTGGGATCAACCACCTCATTCGCCCCCGGAGCGTGCCTTAATTGAGGCGAAACTGTTCATGAACATCTCGGCTTGTTGATTTGCCTTTTTAAGCTCGCTTTGCACCAAAGAGTTCATCTGCAAGCCCGACTGAATGTTGCCCCTCCACAGACTCAGCGCATTGCGGTAGTGTTCCATTGCTTTGGTCGCATATTTAAGTGCATCTTGAACATCCTTGTCGCCACAGGTATCGGTTACGTCACTGAATTCGCTGTCGAGCAGTACCATCTGTGGCTTGAACTCAGCGAACGAGATTCCAAGATCGATGTTTGACTTGAGCAACCGGATTTGCTTGACGAACGGCTCGCTCTTGCCAACAAAGCCTTTAAGTGACTGGGAAAGTGTTGACTTCGACAGAAAGGCTATGCCATCGACGTGATCCCCTTCAAGAACAACCATCAAATGCTTTTCGTCATACCACAACCAATACATCTCTCCATCTTCAGAAACCTTCTCAATCCGGTCAGGTTTCCCCAATGTGGCCAAAACCTCTGCTTTGGTCGATATCTTTGCCTTCTGCAAGAATGCCCCCTGCACCGAGAAACCCGAAATCTTTCCGTCTTTTACGGAGTAGTAGGCTCCGTCCTTACACGTAACGCTCTCCTCCGTTTGTTTCTCGATTCGGTCAGCGGCAATCGACTTTTCAGGATCGCCAATTGCAACACCCCCAAGGTTCAACTCTGCGTAAGGGGCGGGCGGGCGAAGAAGGAGTTCTGGATTCGCAAGCATGTCACGACCGCCGCCTCGGCCTCCAAGGTGCTTCACACCGAAGAGACCGGCGACAACGATGACGACGGCAGCGATGATGATGCCGATTAGGGCGTTTGACGAAATGGGAAGGCGGCGTCGGGGAGACTTAGCCAAATCTGGGCCGATGCTCACCATTTCGATTGCTGGGGACGGCATGCCTTGTTGGACGCCGGTTGCCGTCGTGGGCGCAGGGGACGCCTCGGAGGCGTTTGCCGCCGCATCGGGTCTGACGGAAGGGTCGGTCGTTGCTGCTAGGCCCGCACGAGCGGCTTCTACCCGTCCTTCCCAGCACGGGCGGCAATAATAATTCCCGTGGGCGTCCTTCACCCGCTTGACTTGTGACACGTCTTGCCCGCAAACGCCGCAAACCTTCAGGGTTTGATTCATGTTGCTTCCCTTTCCATTCTCGGATGGACAGGGAAAGCATACCCTCCGATTGGGTGCTTTGTCAAAACAAATCCAATGAGGTGGTTTCACTGCCCAGGGCTTTCGCATGTAGCCTCATATCAAATCCTTGCGCTTGCGCCCCGGCGTCTGCTGCTATAATCTCCCGTCCGTGTAGCATTTGCGAGGCCTCGCGTCCGAACAAACCTCGTGATATCAAAGGAGCTGTGGCATGGACGCTTCAGCAGCCGCCCCCGTTCTGCGCCTCGCCGCCGACGTGACCGATCCCCGGAGACACAATCTCTTGCACCCGCTGCCTGGAATGCTCGTCATGGCCCTCATCGCGATCCTCTGCGGATGCGACGGGTGGGACGACATCGCCGAGTTCTGCCAGGTCCGCAAGGCGTGGCTCAAGGGCTTTCTCACGCTCCCCCGCGGCATCCCCTCGCACGACACGTTCGACCGCGTCTTCGCCATGCTCGACCCCGACCAACTGGAGGGGATGCTACGGCGGTGGATGGAGGCGCTGCACCTCGGCAGCGCCGGCAAGCTGATTGCCATCGACGGCAAGAGCCTGCGGCGCAGCTTCAACTGCTGGGACAAGAGCGGCATGGCCCACATCGTCAGCGCCTTCGTCAGTGAAAACCGGGTCGTGCTGGCACAGCTTGGCGTGCTGGACAAGGGCAACGAGATCACCGCCATCCCGAAGCTGCTGGCGATGCTCGACCTCAAAGGCGCGACGGTGACGATCGACGCCATCGGCTGCCAGCGGAACATCACCGAGCAGATCGTCGAGGCCAAAGGGCACTTCGTCATCCAGGTGAAGGACAACCAGCCCTCGCTGCACGCCAAGGTTGCCGTTGTGCTGGACGACGCGATCCTGATCAAGAAAAGGTGACACTCATCAATCTTGTCGTTTGGTGAGTAGCCGTAGGGTCCGCAGTACTCTGCGGACCATCAGCATCACCGAGCGGAGCAGTCCGCAGGGTTGAGGCGAGACGTGGCGCGGTGGCGCGAGGCGCTCCGTTTCCACGCCCCGCTCATCGAACCGGACGGGCGGATTTCCCGCATCCGGCTCTCGGAGAAGAATTGACCTCGCGCGGCACACGGAGCTT
>JANXVV010000458.1 GCA_025351525.1 Humisphaera sp.
GAGGCGACGATAATCTGATGCGTTAATAGTAACAGGAGAATCTATGAATGTCTTTTCCAGATCGGACCTTTTGAATGAGGTGGCATGGGCATCTCGCCCGTGCATTTTTCGGACAAAAAGCACGGGCGGGACGCCCATGCCACCTGTTGTTCAAAAAATCCATTTCGGAGTCGCACTGCTGCTCCTTCTCCTTGTCGTCGAGAATGTCCGGGCACAGTTACCCGCCGTACGCCCGAACATCGTGTTCATTTTCAGCGATGACCATGCCTACCAGGCCATCAGTGCCTACGGTCACGGGCTGAACCAAACCCCCAACATCGACCGCATCGCTCGTGAAGGCATGCGGTTCGATCGGTGCCTGACCACCTACTCGCTCTGCGGCCCCAGCCGGGCCTGTGTGCTGACGGGAAAATATTCGCATCTCAATGGTTTCTACAACAATTACAATAGTCGGTTCGACGGCTCGCAGGTCACCATGCCGAAATTGCTTCAAGCCGCCGGATACCAGACGGCCATTGTCGGCAAATGGCATCTGGAAAGCGACCCGACCGGCTTTGATTTCTGGGAAATCCTGCCCGGGCAGGGTCAATACTACAACCCTCCCATGATTCGCAACGGCCAGAAGGTGAAGATGGCGGGGTACGTCACGGACATCATCACCGACGTCACCTTGGATTGGTTGAAGAACCAGCGCGATCCCGCCAAGCCGTTTCTACTGATGTGCCAACACAAGGCTCCGCATCGGGAGTTTGAACCGGCACTAAAACATCTGGCAGACTATGATGGCGTCAAATTTCCCGAGCCATCCACCCTGTTCGATGACTACTCCGGTCGAGGCAAGGCCGAGCATGTTCAGGATATGATGATCGGGTCTACCATGACTCCAAAGGATCTGAAGCTCATTGCACCCACCACCCTCACCCCCGGGCAGCGGAAGGAATGGGACGCCTACTATGAGCCGCGTAATGCCGAATTCCGCAGGCAAAATCCCCGGGGGCAGGATCTGGTTCGCTGGAAGTATCAACGCTACCTGCACGATTACATGGCCACCGTCGCCTCGGTCGATGAGAGCGTCGGCCGCGTGCTGGACTACTTGAAAGAGACGGGGCTCGAACAAAACACCATCGTGATCTATAGCTCCGACCAGGGCTTTTTTCTGGGGGAACATGGTTGGTTCGACAAGCGGTGGATTTTCGAGGAATCGCTCCGCACGCCGCTGCTGGTGCGCTGGCCGGGCATGGTGAAACCGGGGAGCAAGAATGGGGACATCGTCTCGAACCTGGACTACGCCGAGACCCTGCTAAGCGTCGCCGGCGTTCCGGTTCCCCCAGAGATGCAGGGCCATAGCCTAGTCCCCATCCTGCAAGGCAACACGCCGGCGGATTGGCGGAAGAGTTTCTACTACCACTACTATGAGCATCCTGCGGTACACAACGTCGCCAAGCAATATGGGGTCATCACCGACCGCTATAAGCTCGTGCATTTCTATGAACCGGAATTCAACTACTGGGAACTCTTCGACCTGACGAACGACCCTTATGAATTGAAGAGTGTCTACGGCGACCCAGCCTACTCGGATGCGCAGAAGAAGCTCCATGTGGAGTTGGATCGATTGCGCAGCGAGTTGAAGGTGCCCGAACAGGATCCGCCGGAAGCGGTGATTCCCGCCGCGGGAAAGGGGGCCAAAGCCGCCGCGAAAGCGATGAACGCGTGGGTTGTGGATTACCGCTTTGATCGAGACGACGGGGAGAAGGTCATCGATTCATCCGGCAAGAATAATCATGGCATGGCCAAGGGTGTGGCGTTGGTCGAAGGCCACAAAGGCCGGAAGGCCCGGCAGTTTGACGGGACAGGCTACATCGACATTCCCAAGTCACCGAGTCTCAATCCGGGTGTAGAGGGATGGACGGTCGAAGTAGTCTTGAAGGTCGATAAATCGGATGGAGTCATTCTCGGGCATGGCGGTGTATCGTTCGGATACTGCCTGGCGATCGAAGGTGGGAAACCCGTCTTCACCTTAGTAGGCGACAACACTCCCACCAGGATTGAGGCGAAAGATTCCGTCATGGGAGATTGGTCTAAGATTCGGGCCAGCTATACTCACACGGAATCCATTCTCGAAGTCAACGGCGTGGTGGTCGGTCGTGCGGCGATCAAGAACCCCCTAAGCCGTCAACCCGCCGACGGCTTGCAAATAGGTGCCGACCTCGGCAGTCCGGTCACGGGTAAAGACCAACCCCGGTTGAGCGGATTGATCGAATCGGTGCGTATTTTCAGCGGGAAAATCGGCGCCGGTGAGAAATAAGATTTCTCTAACGGTGTGACCAACCTATGACTCCCTCCACACCGAAATTTTTGGCTTCGTCCCCCGTTTCTCCGGACGAAGATTTTTGTCCCAGCCTCCACCAGACGCTTCATCGCTACTTCACAGGCTGGTATCCCTGCCCGCTCGGGGAGACCCAGGACACGCCGAACGGATGGCGAAAATTCAGCCATCGGGGGATACAGTGGTTGGACCTGAACAAAATCCATATCGGCGCAAAGCAAAAGCGCGACGTGTTCTCGCCCAAGTTCCAGGTCCGCTACAACACGGCGTTCAAAGAGGTGGTGGCGGGCTGTGCCGATATCGCGCGCGACGGGCATACCTGGATCACGCCGTCATTGGTAGACCTCTTTTGCACGCTACGCAAGCTCGGGTTCGCCCATAGCTTCGAGTGCTGGCAGGACGGTTTGCTCGTCGGCGGCGCGTTCGGCATCCAGATCGGTGGGATGATGACGATCGAATCGATGTTCCATCGCGTCGCCAACGCAAGCAAAGCCGCCTACGTTCAGACGTTGCTTCGGTTGGTGGAACGCGGATTCAAGCTGGTGGATGTGAATGACGCCGTGGAGCACTTCACGCGGTTCGGTGCCGAGACCGTGCCGCAATGGCGATTCGAAGAGTACCTTCGCGACGTGCGAAGGCTCCAGCCTTCTTTGGCCGACGAGTTCCCCGCCCCGGTTCTGCCGTTGTCGGTGAAGCTGCACATCCCCCTTTCGCGAGTGGTTGAAGCCGTCGCGAAACGACTCCGTTTCGGATCGAAAAGTTAGGGGTATTGGCCATGGACTTTGAACGAACGTCGTTGCCTGAATATCGAAACCACCGCCCAGACCGTACCGGCCAGTCCACCGACGTAGCCCCCGAGATGTATGCCGTATACTCCCATGAATCGACGGGGCCGAAATTCGTCATGGGCCACCATCTGCCGAAAATCCTCTGAAAAAAATACCAAGCCCCCAAGCCTGCCGATCACCCCCATCGCAGCAGCGCAGAGGATCGACATCGCCAGCACCTTTACGATGTGGCGGAGAAGATCGCGGTAGGGCAACCGTGGCCGATCGCGCCGGGGATTGTTTGCCAGCAGGAACGCGACGCCGATGACCAACCCCACCGACCACGTCGCCTTGATTCCCACCTTGGCCGCTTCCCACGGCAGACGATTCAAATCGTTCCCCACGAGGGGTTCCAACCCTTTGCCATAGAGGAAATATTCCGGGCTGAGTCGAACGGTGATCTGGTCGTTGATGACACCGTATACGAGTGCAACCCCGACCGCCGCCAGCAGAAAAAGATATTCCCGCCATCGAGTGGCCCGACTGCGATGGCGGATGAAATCGGTCACTCCCAGGAACGTGAAGATGCAGACTCCGACCAGGATCCGCACCATTAAGCCGCCATCGGTTTCGGTGAGCCAGTGCCATACTTCGTTCATCGTGACTGCCCGTGGTGATAAAGATTACAGCGATTCAATCAAAGTCTACTCGCCTGTCGACAAGCCGCGCGGGCGATATCGACAGATCAGCAGGCGAAATCCGACTTCAACCTCCACCGGGTCATTCCATCACTTGGTTTGGACGGGCATGATTTACACTTGAATCGCAGTCAGCGATCGTCCACGATTTATCCGCGAAATCCACGGGCGCCGCATTCGGAATTTGCGGTTCACCGCCGCCGATTTTGACGGCCACGACGTCGCTGGAGCGACGCCCTCCATTTCGCCCCCTTTGATTACCACAGGGGAAGGGGCCGGAAATTCCAAATGCGATAGCCCTGTCACAAAATCCCTCGGTTGTCGGCTTCGCTTCGCTAGGTTAAACTACGTTTCTCTTGTCCAATCGTCCCCGGCGAATTTTGCCGGAGTTTGTCAATGGTATCCTCATGCAGAAGAAAAATCGTCCGTCGGTTTCCGTTTCCTCCGATCCCCATTCTTCTCCAGACTTCGCGGCAAGCGGTGCCGTTTCGATGGAAAACCTTGAAGCACGGCTTCTTATGCGCAGCCCGGCGGTTCAATGGGGGGCTTGGAATCAGTACATCTATCAGGATGCCGCCGTCGCCGCGTTTCCCACGTTGACCGGGCGCGGTGAGACGGTGGCGGTGATTGACACGGGCATCGCCAACGTTCCCTCGCTCAAAGGCAAAGTCGTCGGGGGATTCAATTTCATCTCCAATAACACCAATTACACGGACACGGACGGTCACGGCACCTCTGTCGCGGGGGTGATCGCCGCCAGTGCATTTACGTTTCAGGGTCGCAAGTATCAGGGCATTGCCCCGGGGGTGAAGCTCGTTGCGCTGAAGGTCGATGATGGAATCAACGATCCGACCGAGGTGAATATCGGTAGAGCGTTGCAATGGATTCTGGACAACGCCGCCAAATACAACATCGTCTCGGTGAATCTTTCGGAAGGGACGGGGCATTTCACCAATCACAACGCCACGTCCAGCTATAGCCTGCAACTGGCCCAGCTGGTGGGTCGCGGCATTTTCGTCGCGGCCGCATCCGGCAACGACGGGCTGCACGATGGCATCGAATACCCTGCCGCCGATCCTTCGGTGGTGTCGGTCGGATCGACGAATTTGAACGATCAGATCAGTTCCTTCACCGACACGGGCCGCAATCTGGATTTGCTGACCCCCGGTGAATATGTGATTACCCCTACCATCGTCAACGGTCGCGCTACATTTCTCAACGGCACCGGCACCAGCTACAGCGCTCCCATGGCTGCCGCCACCGCCGCTTTAATTCGACAGGTCAGCAATACTTTTTCAACCCGGGATATCCTGGCGATCGAGCAAAGCACTCCGTTCTTCGATACCGATTCCGTCAACTCTTTGTCCTTCGCACGATTGGATTTGTTCAACGCACTTTACGTCGCCACCCATTCGATCAGTGCGGCGGCAAAGAAGCGATTGTTCTGACGGAACGAAGGCACTACACGCCGCGATGAATCCGGGCCAGCAGCGCGATCATCTCCATCGCCGCTTCCGCCGCCCGCTCACCGGCGTGGCCTTGTGAACCGCCGATGCGATCGAGCGCCTGTTGCTCGGTGTTGGTCGTCAACACGCCAAAGATGACGGGGAGGTTTTCAGAGAGGCTGACCTGGGCGATCCCCCGGGCGCATTCACCGGCGACGTACTCGAAGTGGGGTGTGTCGCCGCGCACCACCGCTCCAAGGCAGACGATCGCGGCAAACCGCTTGGTGCGGGCAAGGGCTTTGGCGGCCAAAGGCAACTCGAACGCGCCGGGGACATGATGGATGTGAATTCTCGCCTGATCGATCCCCAACTGATTCAGCCGTCGAACACAACCGGCGAGTAATTCATCGACGATCGGGGCATTGAATCGAGCGGCGACAATCGCGATTTGCACGTCGGTGGGAACTTCACCGGCGAGAAACGTCGGGGCCTGCGTACTCATGCTCAGAGCGTAAGGAGTGGACTTCCAAAAAGAAAGCTCTTTGCATTTCCGAGAATAGTTTAGCGGTTTCGCTTGCGAAACGTGTCTTGGAAACCAGTCTCGCGGAAGACGTTTTGCAAGCGAAACCGCTCAACAATTCAATCCGCCGGTCAGTTACTTTTTTCTCCCATCCCCCACCGGCAGTTCTGTGGCCCCCGCCCTCTGGTACTGCGGTTTCTGTGACAACGTCAGCATTTGGCCCCACCCGCGCATCAACTGCACCGCAAAATACGCCATCGGCAGTAACGAGAGCAGAATGAGACCGGCGATCCAGTTGACGTAGACCGCCGCGAAACTGGCATCATATAAAATGAGCCATAGCAGCCCGAAGAGCATGAGTTTTTGTCCGGCGGCGCGGCGAGGTTGGGTGGTTTTGAAAATCCGCCAGGCCAACGCGACGAACAGCAACACGGCGATGCCGGGAAGGATCAAACCGACGCGGAGCGAGAGTGCCCGGGCCATCGATCCATCGTTCCGCAACGCCACCACCGAGATCGCCAGTGCATTCAGCAATGCGATTCCACCGAGCACACCCCACCAATGTCCACGGGTCAGCGCGGGTCGTTTTTCTTCCCAAACGTAGGCCACCGCTGACAGAATCGTGACGTGATTCAGAAGCAGCAGCGGGTGCCAGAGAACGGGTAATTCCGGGGAGGCGATGAGCGAGTGGCTGAACCGGATAAAGCCGAGGCTGAGCAGTCCCAGACCGACGAGATACTTGCCCGCCAGATCATAGAACGCAATGAGCAGGCCGGTCCCGATGACGAGAATGAAACTAAACTCCCCGTGTCGCGGCGAGTACTTCGCATAATACGCCCCGCCGACAATCGCGCACAGGGCCAGGAATATGCAGATGATGTGAGCGGTGAACAACCCGATGCGTCCGCTGGGCAACGGCCGATTCGCGGCGATCTGCGCATCGCGACGGCGGTCTATGATGTCGTTCAGGCTCATCCCGAAGCCGTATAACCCGACGGACACGAGAATCATCAGCAGCATGTGCTTGGTGGGAGGGATCTGAAACTGGCCCTGCAGTTCGCTTCGTCGTGCCCAGCGCAGCAGCAACCCGCACTGGCTGTCGGCGATGGCGGTGAACGCCAATGCCATCCGCGTCAGTTGCAGGGCCGGGAGCAGGCGTCGCGAAAAGAGGTGCATGGCGAATTCACAAGAGACGATTCACAAGGACGCATTACGATCATCACTTCAAACAGCGTAAGAGGCACAACGCGAAAAGGGAAATACTTTATGCTATAACCGGCCGCGTATGACTTCAAATCCAGCCGAGACTCCCGAAGCCGAAGTGTCCGCCGATGCGCCCAAAGGCGCGCTGGGGATTATTTTTCTGATCGTGTTGATCGACCTGATGGGCTTCGGGATCATCATCCCGCTGCTGCCGTTCTATATTCACGATCCTGAATACAATCCGATGAAAGTGACGCTGCTTTTTTCGGTTTATTCCATCTGTCAGTTCATCGGCGCGCCGATTCTGGGAGCGATCAGCGACCGAAAGGGCCGCAAGCCGGTGCTGGCCTTTTCGCAGCTCGGCAGCGCCGTGGGCTATGTGCTGCTGGGGTTGGCGACGCAGGTCCACTGGCAATGGGGCGGGATGCTGTTGTTTCTCGTCTATCTCTCGCGCATCATCGACGGATTCACCGGCGGAAATATCTCGACGGCGCAGGCGTATATCAGCGACGTCACCACGCCGCAAAATCGGTCGCGGGCGATGGCGTTGATCGGCATCGCGTTCGGTGTCGGTTTTTCCGCGGGGCCGTTTCTCGGCGGCGTGCTCGGCCAGTACAGCATCAGTCTACCGGCGTATGTCGCGGGGGCGTTCAGCCTGTTGGCGGCGATCCTCACTTTCATTCGTCTGCCCGAATCCCGAACGCACAATCCGGTCGATGTGGAAGTCTGGCTGCACCCCAGCCAATTTGCGCCGGTGCTTCGCAAGCCGATACTGCTTCAACTGCTGATGATGTCGTTCATCACGATGGCCGCGTTCGTGATGATGGAAAGCACGATCGGGATCTTTCTCAAGGGTCATTACCACTACGGGCAGCGGCAGGTCGGTTGGTTTTTTGGTTTTGTCGGCGTGGTGATTCTGATCGTGCAAGGCGGGATCATTCGGCGGATCGTCAAGACCGTCGGCGATTGGCCGCTCGCCGTTCTCGGCCCGGCGTTGGTAACCGTCGGAATGGGAGTGTACGCCGTCACGGCCCACTGGCCGTTGTTGTGGATTCTGCTGGTCGCCGGGGCGATCAACGCCGCTGGCCGCAGTTGCCAGCAACCCACGCTGTCCGCATTGCTGGCTCGATTCAGCAGCCGCGATGAGCAGGGAATCGTCTTCGGCCTCTCCAACGGTTTGAGCAGTTTAGCCCGTGTTTTTGGCCCGATTGTCGCGGGCCTGACGTATCGATATCTCAACAACACCGGCCCGTTTCTGACTGCCGGCCTGCTGTCGGGAGCCGGCGCGATCTGGACGGCGGTGCTCTGGCGAAACACTGCATCGGCGGAGGCGCGCGGTTGACAGGCGAAAAAAAGGCAGCCGCAAAGTCTCAAAGAGCGCAATGGAAAACGCAAAGA
>JANXVV010000137.1 GCA_025351525.1 Humisphaera sp.
GATGCCTACAGCGTGATCGAGCAGGGGCGCGTCTCGGCCCTGCTCGAGGCGAACCCGGACGAGCGACGGCTGATCTTTGAAGAGGCGGCGGGCATCTCCAAATTCAAACAGCGAAAAAAAGAATCCCAGCGCAAACTCGAAAAAGTCGACCAGAATTTGCTGCGCGTGAACGACATCGTCGAGGAAGTGGAAAAGCAACTTCGCAGCGTCAAGGTGCAGGCGGGCAAGGCGAGGAATTATCAGGGCTATATCGAGCGATTGAATTACCTGAGATTGACTTACGCGCTCAAGGAATATCATACCCATAGCAGCCATCTGTCCGAGTTGGATCAGGAGCGCGAAGATGCCCAGTTCCGCATGGATGATGCGGCGGGCGACCTGGCGAAATCGCAAAATGAACTGGCTGAAAAGCGCGAGCTATTTGACGGGGTGTCGCAGAAGCGGCAGCAGGTTGAGTACGATCTGGTGGCGGCGAAAGCCGCGATGCAGTCGGCCAAGCAACGCCAGCATTACGCGCGGCAGCAGTTGGAGCAGATCGCCGATCAGGTCGAGCAATATGAGGGGGACATGGCGGCGCTGTCGGAGAAGGCGGACCTTGCCGCCACGTCGCTGGATGAAGAAACCGGCACGCTGGCCCGATTGACGGAGCAACTCAACGGGCATCGCAAACTGATCGAAGAACGGCAGGCGGCGTTTCGAGACGGGCAACTGGCGCTCAACAATCTGAACCGCGAAATGGAGCAGCACAAGTCGGCAATCCTCGATTTGATGCGGAAGCTGGCGCAGACCAACAACGCGCTCAGCTCGATTGAGATCGAACGCAAAAACATCGCCGCCCAGCAAACGCGATTGTCCGACCGCCGTCGGATCGTGGTGGAGGAAATCGAAAAGCTCGAGGCGCAGCGCAGCGACCTTCAGGGAAAGTTGGAAGCGGCGCAAACGATCATCGCCGAACGGCAGGAGCAACTCAGCGATCGGCGGAACGACGCGGCGGATCTCGGCAAGCAGATCACCAACCTCACCGAGCAACTCGGGGCGGCGAAGGAGCATCGCAGCGGGCTCATTTCCCGGCAGCGGTTGTTGCAGGATCTGGAAGCCAAGCGCGAGGGAATCAGCGAAGGCGTCAAGAGCGTACTGCGGCATCGCGAGCAGAAATTCAGCTTCATTCGCGGGTTGGTGGCGGATGTGTTGCGCGTGGATGTCGAGCATGCCCACGTGATCGAAGCCGCGCTCGACGGGCGCGATCAATGGCTGGTGACCAACGATTCGGCGGCGGCGGCATCATGCGAAGCATTTGAGAATCTCGAAGGCCGTGTGAACATCGTCTGCGCGGACCGGCTTCAGAGTAGCATGGGCTACCAGCCCATGTCTTCGGCCCAACATGGGCTGGCAGTCCATGCTACGGAATACGACTGGAATCAGCACGCGCAAAAAATTCGGTTGGCGGTCGATCTGGTCCGTTTTCAACCTGAAGATTTCGCCGTCGCACACCATATCCTCGGCCATACGATTGTCGTCGATTCATTGGCCGACGCCCGCGAATTACACACCAACGGCCCGCGCGGCTGGCGCTTCGTCACCCCCGCCGGTGAAGTGCTCGAAGCCGATGGCACGCTTCGATGTGGTCCGCTCGGTGCGGCGATGGGATTGCTCTCGCGACGGTCGGAACTGGAAGCCTTGACATCGCAAATCGCCGATGTCGATCATCGGATCGCCCGGCTTGTGGAAGAGGTCAGCCATGGCAACAGCCAAGCCCGCGAGATGGAAGAGAACATCAACTCGCTCCGCAATGCCGTCTACCAGGCCAATACTGAGAAAGTGCAGCTCACCAGCAGTCTGGCGCAGAATCAGGACAAGCAGGGTTCCCTGCGTCGCGAGCAACCGGTGCTGGATCGCGAGCTGCAGGGCTTCGTCGATCAGATCGGCAAGCTGGCGGCTCGCGAGTTGAAGCTGGGAGAGGAACGAATTGCGTTTGAAGCGGATCAAGCCGCTCGACAGCAAAAGGTAGAGGAGCAGACGGTTGCCCAGGCGCAGACTGCTGAGAATCTGAAGCAGTGGGGCGAGGAATTGACCGCCGCCCGCGTGCAACTAGGGCAGGTGCAGGAAAAGCAACTGGCCTGCCAGCAGCATGTGCAGCGATTGACGGCTCAAAAGGCGGAACTAACCCAGCAGATGCAGCGGGTGATGTCAGCGGCGGAATCGCTGACGACCCGGCGCGACAAGGTCACCGATGAATTGGCCACCGCCGAAGAGGCGGAACGCGCGCTGAGCGAAAGTCAGAAAAATCTGACGGCTCAAGTGGAATCGCTTGTGAGTCAGGTGAAGGAATTGGGCGAATCGGTCCAGCGCTTGTCGGCTCGTGTGGAATCGCTTCGGGAGACCCACGCGGAGGTTGAGCAATTGCTGCATCAACTGCAACTTCAACTCGGTGAAGTGCGCGTGCGGCTGGAAACGCTGGTCACGCGGACACAGGAGGAATTGCAGCTCGATCTACCCACGCGGTACGCCGAGTTCGCGGCGCCGAAGGAAGACGGCACGATGGGCGAAGGGTATCGACCGGCGGAGATGGATTGGGAAGCCGTCGCGGTCGAGATCAAGGAATTGCGCGACAAGATTCATCGCCTCGGCAACGTCAATATCGACGCCATCGCCGAACTGGAAGAACTTGAGAAGCGATCCGGTTTCCTCAGCACGCAGGTGAACGACCTGACCTCGAGCAAACTGCAATTGGAGCAGTTGATCGAAGAGATCAACATCGAAAGCAGCATCCGATTTGAGCAAACCTTCAACACCGTCCGCGAACATTTCCAGGGCTTGTTCCGCAAACTTTTCGGCGGTGGGTCGGCGGACATTTTTCTGGAAACGGAAGTCGAGGATAAGAAGGCCGAGAAACAACTGGGGCCCGATGGGCATACGATGCTGCCGATCATGAAGAAAATTGACGTGCTGGACGCCGGCATCGAGATCATCGCCCGCCCGCCCGGCAAGAAACCGGTCAGCATCAGTCAACTCAGCGGCGGAGAAAAAACGATGACCTGCGTGGCGCTGCTGATGAGCATTTTCAAAAGCAAACCGTCACCGTTCTGCATTCTCGATGAAGTGGATGCCGCGTTGGATGAGGCCAACAACCAGCGGTTTAATCTGATTGTCCAGGAATTTCTGGAGCAGTCGCAGTTCATCGTCATCACGCACTCGAAGCGCACGATGCAGATCGCCGATGTGCTGTACGGCGTCACGATGCAGGAGCAGGGCGTGAGCAAGCGCGTGGCGGTGAAATTCGAGCAGGTGGATTCGGCGGGGCGTATCAGGGACACCGAAAAGAGTGTTGAAAAAGAATACGCCGCCGCTTAGAGATTGGGTCTAAGTATGCTCCGGAGGCACACGTTTTGGATTACATCTGGCGGAAACTCCGAAGTGAATCCATCCTGCGCACGCCGTATTACGGCGTGAAGCTCGATAAGCTTTCCCACCCGCTCGGACATGAGGTCGATTACTACGTTATCGAACATCCCCGACAGGCCACC
>JANXVV010000138.1 GCA_025351525.1 Humisphaera sp.
TACACCACATTTTCCCCATGCAGATGATCCCCCGTCACCGCGTGCAAAGCGTGCGACATCACCTCCGCCCTCGATCGGCAAGGCAGTACGCACACATCCAGCAGGCGATCGATCGGAGTTGCCAACGGCAGCATCGGAAAACCGGTGCCGTATTCGGGAACGTTGCCGATGAAGACCAGCGCCGGAGAAGGGCCGAAGATTTTTTTTTCGTCGACGGTGACGGTCAGCGGGGGATAGTGATAGGTGATGAGCGCGTGCAGAATTGGCTTCATGTAGCTTAAGTAACTGATCGGTCCGGTGCGGCGTTTTTCCAGTTCGTGGACCACCTGGGCATCCAGTCCGACACCGGCGATGAGGAGAAGCAATCGGCCGTTGGCAAGGGCGGTATCGAGATGAACATGCCGGCCGGTGCGCAGAGTATGGAGGATCTGGTCTTCGAGGTGAGCATCGTCCCAGTGAATGCCGAGATGCCGGCCCATTAAGTTTGCGGTGCCCATCGGAATGATCAGCAGCGGCGGGGTGGACCGCTCATTCAAGTCGGCGGCGGAAGGCTTAGCCGCCGCACCGGGTTCTTCGGACGCGCGACCTTGAGACGAAAAATACGGGGAATCCGGGGGGTCGCCTACGGCTTCCGCCCTCGGCTTGAACATTTCAGATTCGCGTAATAATCGCTCGGCGACGGTGCGGAGAGTGCCGTCACCGCCGATGACAATTGTGGCGAGGGCGTTGCCGGGGATCTGATCGGCGGGGATTTGGTCGGCAAGCTGGAGATACACCCGCACGGTGTAGCCTTCCAAAGTGAGACGCCGTTCCAATCGCTCGGCGATTTTTTTTCCGCGACCGCGACCGGAGATTGGATTGGCGAAGATGAGGAGGGTTGGTGTGGCCGGCATCGGAATTTGAAGCCTTTCAAGTGACCGAAAAAAGCCCCTCACCCTAACCCTCCCCCCGGCGTACCGGGGGGAGGGGAACGGAAAAAAACCTGTTCGTCTGCGTCTAAGTCTGGTTGACTTCCCGGAAGAAGAGACTATTTATACCCTGTTTGTGCAAGGGCGAACCATCGCCAATTGCGTTCGACCTCGACTCAGAAGAAATTTAGAATTATGAACGAAATGAATGTCTCGTCGATCAATGATCGCGCCGCCGAAGAATTTTTCCGTCGTGCCCAGGATTCGGAGACCAACGGCCTGCACGAAAAGGCCGTGGAATTCTACGAGCGCACGCTCAACGAAAACCCCGATCACGAGGCCGCCTGTTTCCGTCTGGCGGTGCTCTACGATCGCCGTGCGGAAGACGCCAAGGCGATCGAACTGTACGAGCGCATCTGCACCAGCGCGCCGGTGCATATCAACGCACTGATGAATCTCTCGATCTTGTACGAAGACAACAACCACTACGATGAAGCCCATCGCTGTCTGTTGGCTATTCTGAATTCCAACCCGAATCATGAACGGGCCCGACTGTTCATGAAGGATGTCGAGTCGGCCCGGTCGCTGTTCTTCGATGAGGACATGGATCGTCGCGGCGATCGACGCGTTGCGGTGCTGGAAGTGCCGATCACCGATTTTGAATTGAGCGTCCGCAGTCGCAATTGCCTGAAGAAGATGAATCTTCACACCATCGGCGATTTGCTTCGGACCTCCGAGGCGGAGTTGCTGAGTTATAAGAATTTCGGTGAGACCAGCCTGAATGAGATCAAGGCGTTGCTGGGCCAGAAGGGTTTGCGACTGGGTCAGGCCGTCGATGAGGCCAAGCCGTCGCCCATTCGCCGCGCCGCCCCGTCCGCCACGAGCAATCTCGCGCCGGAATTGGTCGGCAAGACGGTGGCGGATTTGGAATTATCGGTTCGCAGCCGCAAGGCCTTGCAGCGATTGAACATCAATCTGGTGGGCGAACTGGTCAGCCGCACCGAAGCCGAATTGCTCGGCTGCAAGAATTTCGGGCAGACCAGCTTGAACGAAATCAAACAGCAGCTCACGACGCTGGGGCTCGGGCTACGCAAGCTGGAAGAATAGAACACGAGCGTGTGAATTTTTTAGCGGCTGTGCCGAAGGCACGCGTTTTTTTGGCAGCGTGGCGTCAATAACTTCCAGGTTTTCAGCGGCGCGTGGTGCCACAGGTCGCGGTAATCCGAGACATGTGCCTGGTGTCCGAAAGACACAGGTCTC
>JANXVV010000169.1 GCA_025351525.1 Humisphaera sp.
GTCGGGCGGATTGACGATTCGGAAGTGAAGCAGGTGAAATCGCACGATGCCGCGAACGCGCTCGATGACCTTTTGGCCGGGAAACCCGTCGCGGTGGCAAAGACCAAAGTCTTCGGATGCTCCACCAAATGGGCCGTCAAAAGGGATGATGCCAAAAAATGGCTCGCCAAGGCGGATGCGGAAACCGTCGAGCTGAAGCCGATCGATGAAGCCGGCGTGAGGGAATTGGCAAAAGGTGACGAGAAGAAACTTCGGCTGGTGAATGTCTGGGCAACTTGGTGCCCGCCGTGCGTCAACGAAATGCCCGAGCTGGTGACGATCAACCGCATGTACCGCAAACGGGGTTTTGAGATGGTCACGATCAGCATGGACGCCCTTGAGAAAAAGGACCGTGCCCTGGAAAAGCTGATCGAGCTTCATGCGGCCGGCACCAACTTTATTTTCTCGGCGGAGGATAAAGACAAGCTGGTCGATGCACTGGACAAAGAATGGCAAGGCCCGGTGCCGCATACGCTGTTGATCGCGCCGGGTGGGAAAGTGATCTATCGCCATGCGGGGGAGATTAACGTGATGGAGTTGCGGCAGGCGATCGTGGGGTATCTGGGGAGGACGTACTGACTTGCAGCATCCGATCCCGCCTGCACCACAAATGAGGCTGGGCGAACCGGTAGAGTTCGCAGGGTCCACTTCACACGGGGGTGCGTGAAGGTTGCAAACAGACGACGCCACTTTCACGCACCCTCGTCTAAAGCGGACGCTACGACCTCACGCCGCGATCCTCATCGTCGAGGCGGTCGTGCCGCCGCCTTGCAGCGTGGTGGTGATCGGCAGGCTTGTCGGGCCGGCTTGCTGCTTGGCGTTGATCCACGCGGCCATCACCCACACCTGCGTGCCGCCGGCGACCGAGTTGGGGAAGACGACGCCGAACTTGGGCTTCGTCGTCGCCCCCTCGAAGTTCCACGCGGCGGGGTCTGAGGGGTATTCAGCGCCGATGAAGCTGTACACCCACGCCGCGGACGTCAGCGCCGGCCGGCCCCGTTTGGTCGAAGAGGCGCTGTCGTGAATGTGCAGGTTGAGGGTCCGCCCGGTCACGGAAATGATGTCCACCGCCGGCTGCACGCCCGGGGCCGGGATGGGGCTCGGGATCACCTTCAGGTGAATTCCCAGCAAAATTTTGTTCGCCTGGCTCACCGATGCGTTGGATTGCACGAACGAATATAACTGACGCGCATAGTCAATCAGCCCCTTTTTCGTGGAATCCTTCACCATCGTGAGGGATTTGGACCGCGTGCCATCCGCGCGGGCCGCCATCATCGCGTTATACGCCGCGAGGTACGGAGTATTCAAAGCGGTATAGGCCGTCACCTGGCCGGGAAGGAGAAAAAACGTGGCGGGGGATGCCGCGATGCGGTCATTGAAGTTCTGCGAGAACGGCACCAACAGAGAATCTTTCAGTGGGATCATGATGGATCTCCTTTGAAAATCTCGCGGTGCTGTCCGTGGAACCCTTCCACCACAGCCCGCGTTACAGCAGGCATCGGCGGGTGGTGTGGGCGGCTTTACAAAGAAGGCGGGACTTTTTCTCATTTCAAGACCCCTTTGGATGAACAAAAGGCGCCTCTGGCTCACCTCAACGCGCCTCGAACTCACCCCAACGCGCGTTCAGCTCACATACTCGCGCGTTGCGTTCATCCACTCGTGTGTTCATTCCACCCGAACGCGCGTGCGGTTGACGTACTCGCGCGTCGACCTGACACGCTCGCGCGTGCGAATAACCTGCTCGCGAAGTCAGCCCGCCGTTGCGTCTCTAATTTGAATTCGCCGATGTCTCCCGATCCGAGCTTTCGAGCCGAATCCAGCTTGTGGCCTTAATGGGTGCGGGTATAGTCCAGCATCAGAAACCGAAGGAAAATCGCCATGGGCTATCTTGGAGGAGATGCGAACGGGTGTCCGACCGAGTACCGGCGTTAAACAGATCGTCGATCGATTCCGCGAACTTTTCACGCAGGTCACTGCACTCGGTGCTCTCAAAGGCGACGATTTACTCGACGCATGGATACCTGCGGATGGACGCCCTGGGCATCTTATTATCTCTGCATCACAGGAAATCCCTCTCGGAATCGCGATGAAGGGAATTGCGATTGCTGGCATTATGGGCGTAACAGCGCGGACCAACACAAGTCGGTTTCTCGGAGAAATGGGACCTGAGTCGCCAAAGCCAGTTGCCCCCTAAAAACGCATATATCAACCCATTCCTGCCGATAACGGAGATATGCTCGCCCTCTCCATCCGCCAGCCCTATGCCAAGTTGATCCCTTCGACTTCGCACAGGGCAGGCTCTGCGGGGGATAAAGACGGTGGCCCACTGAGTTATGTTGGCGCACGCGGCCGATGCAGGTAAGTGACAAGCGTGAAGCAAGTAGGGTGGATGTACGCACCTCACCTTTATACACATCTTCGGAAAGCCCACATATCGTCAACGCCATCCTGAATCACAACCGAATAAGGATCCCCCGCCGAAACAGAAACCTCGCCAGCAGAATGACCATCAGCAGCGCCACACCCGCCCGCACCGTATCCGCATACTGTCCCAGACCGTGCGCCACATTTCCACCGACGAACCGACCGGCGAGCTTCGAGAAATCAAACAGCCCCGCCAGCAGATAAAGAGTGATCGCGTTCATCCCGATCCACACGAACGGCATCGCCCAGTAGATCAGCAACAGCGAGACGGTGACGATCGCCAGCGTGCGCGGTCGAAAAAACGTGAAC
>JANXVV010000464.1 GCA_025351525.1 Humisphaera sp.
TAGGCGACGACCCGGATTCCGCGCGGAGTTATTTCCCGCGGAATCCGGGTCGCCGCCTACGGCTCCGATTCCGGCGGGTTGGAACGCGAGGCCGTTCGTGGTCCGCAGTGGGAAACCGAAAAAATCGATGTCTCATCCCCACTTCGCCATGGACGAAGCGGATCCACATCGCGTTTAAAAAATCCCGGAATATTACAGTTGTCTCTCGCCCACACTGCCGATAGTATCAAGCAGATACGGAGGTTCTGCGATGTGCGAGATTGAGGGCGAATATTGGTTAAACCGATAAGCAACCCCTGGGGATAGCCGCCCGTCCGACGCATGCCTTGCAGTGCCGTTGGCCCGAACGAAAGTTCCCGCGAATGGCCGAGACGGGAAGCGGACGACGGGACATCAGGAAACCATTCCTGCCTCGGCTTATCGCCCACCTTTTACTAAGGGTTTGACGCAAGCGTCTTCACACGGCACCGTGGATTTTCCGTATTTTTTCGCCCGCCGATCTCGAAGGAGTCGGCGGGCGATTTTATTTAGACAATGCGAAGAAATTGGAAAAAGAATTTCTTTCGCGTTCGACTTCGCGCGTCCGCGCCTTTGCGGTTTCCACTTTCTATGTCCTAAAGCAGTTTGCACTTTGGTGTAGCGACGCACTCCGACAATAGCCGTGGGCGGCAGCCCCGGGACTTCCGTCCTCGGCTATAAAAGCGAAACAACAAGTCGAAATTTGCTCTAACGCCCTGAAGTCAGTGACACCTATCTCGACAAGCTCATCGCTTTCAACCTCACTTCACTAGAGCAGCGTCAAGTGCGCGAATACGGATGTTGCGAAACCAGATCTCGTTGCCATGGTCTTGCAACAAGATTGCGCTCTTGTGTTTGGTGCCGAATCCAGGCAACCCTTTGTATTTGGACTTCTCGACGCCCGCTACGACTTCGGGGCTTCCCAGATCGTACTCGACTACCTTCGCGCCGTTCAGCCAATGTTCGACGTGGTTCCCCCGGATCAGCAAGCGGGATTCGTTAAATTCGCCCACTGGATGAACGCGCTTGTCGGCATTGGGTGGGATCACGTCGTAGAACGCCCCGGTCTGGCGGATCGGCCCTTTCTTCGCGTCGGGATGGTTATCGTCATCTAATAACTGATACTCATGTCCATAGTAATCCAGTCCTTTGTCACCTTGGTAGAGTGGGCCTTTCTGGTCGCCTCGCTTTCCGAGAAGGTATTTGACGCCGCTGTTCCCGCCTTGGCTAATCTTCCACTCCCAATGCATTTCGAAGTCGGTAAATTCAGCCCGCGTCACGAGGTCGCCGCCGCCGCCGTTCGGTCGACCATTCCCCTTCTGGCACTTGAGGCAACCGTCTTCAACGATCCACCCTTTCTCGGGGAACCGTTCGCCGTTCCAAGCCCGCCAAGCATCGGTTTTCTTCCCGTCAAAGAGATCAATCCATTCGCCTGCCGTTTCAGTCTTTGGCGGCGAACTCCTGGCCTCGTCGGCAGCAGGGGAGAGGGCAATAAAAGTGAGTAGCACCACTACCGAAGCGAAATAAAGTTTCACAAATCACCGATCGAGTAGAAGATTATCTTGAAGCGTGAAGGACGTACTCCGCCTAATACTTTACTGCACGTGCGCCGTTGCGATTCAACCGCGTTCCGGCGAAAATATGAGGATGGCCAAAATCGCAATCCTCGTTGAAAAAATCTACGAAGACCTCGAACTTCAATACCCGCGCCTCCGCCTGAAAGAAGCCGGTCACACGGTCGACATCATCGGCCCCAAAGCCGGCGAGACCTACCTCGGCAAGCACGGTTACCCCCAGAAGAGCGATAAATCCGCCGTCGATGTGAAGGCGGCCGACTATGCGCTCATCATTATTCCCGGTGGCTCGTCACCCGATCACATGCGTCGCGACGGCGGGATGGTCAAGCTCGTTCGCGACGCGGCGGCCAAGGGAGTTCCGATGGCGGCCATCTGCCATGGGCCGTGGATGCTCTGCTCGACCGATGTGCTGAAGGGCCGCCGTTGCACCAGCTATATGAGCATCGCGCACGATGTGATCAACGCCGGTGGGCAATGGGTGGATGAGGAATGCGTCGTCGACGGCAACATCATCACCGCCCGCTGCCCGGATGATCTGCCGTCGTTCAGCAACGCGATTTTGCAGTTTGTCACCGAAGGGAAGGCAACGGGAGTGAAGGGGAAGCCGATCGCTCCGGGGTGGTTGATGGAGATGATTTAGAACGTTGATGACATTGGCGCAATGTGATCGTTCAGCGGTCTCGCTTGCGAGACGTTTTTGGGTCACGGCAAACGCCCCGCAAGCGGGACCGCTAAACGAAAGGCGCTACGCCATGTCGAGTTCTGCTTGCATTTGCTCAATCAAATCGCACGTCTGCCCGATCGGATCGTGACCTTTGAACCGATCCGCCACCGCACGGCAAGCCGTAGGCATTTGCGGATCGCCGAGTAGTTTCGCGAGCGTATCCGCCACGGGTCGAGCCTGATAGTGCTTCGTCGCGATCTCCATCCCGACGCCCAACCGCCGCACCCGCGAGGCGTTGTCGTGCTGATCGTGCGCCAGCGGCATGATGAGTTGCGGCACACCGGCGGCCAGGGCCTGGGCGGTCGTTCCGATGCCGCCATGGTGGACCAAGGCGGCGCATCGCGGGAGCAGTTCGCTGAACGGCGCGTAGTCGAAATGCCGCACGCCTGCGGGAAGATTTTCCGGCACCTGCCCGCGATGGCGGGTCAGCAGTACCCCACGGTGCCCCGAGAGACGGCACGCTTCCACCGACGCCGCGAGTTGAGGCCGCGCGTGGGTCATGGCCGACCCGAACGTAAACGCTAACGGTGGGGCACCGGCGTCTAAAAAAGCGGTCAATTCCGGCGAGAGTGGCTGCACGCCCCGCTCGTCATACAGTGGGAAACCGGTCAACTTCACCTGACCCGGCCAATCAATCTGCGGCGGCGCGAACCACTCCGGGAACAGGCCGATGACGCGGTGCGGTGAATTCCACCACTCGTGAATGATCCGCTTGACCGGCGGCAAACCGAATTCGGCGCGGAACGCATTGATCGGACCCGCCACAACAGGGTCGACGACCGCCAGGTCGAGCAGTCGATGGATGCCGCGAATCATCGGTCGGGGCATTCGCCGCAGCCATTCCATGTAGACGAAGCGAGGCGGATCGTATGCGCTGCGAAAGACTGCCGGCGCAAGATCGATCGTCGCCAGCGGCACGCCCAATACCTCTTGCGCAATTCGCGCACCGAAGGCGATGGTGTGCGCCGTGACGATCATTTCGTCAGGCACATACCGCTCTTTGATGATCTCAAACGTCCTCCGTATGAGCGGCAGCACGCCGATCTCAAAGACCGCTTTGAATCCGTGCAGCGGGTGAAAAAGTTTTGAATCGGGCGACTCGATATGCCGCAGATATTCCTCCGCGGTGCCGAGTTCGATGAATTCCAAGCCCTCGGCGCGAATGAGCGGTTCAAAATGCCCGTTGGCGACCAGCGTGACGCGATGCCCGCGCTCTCGCAGTTTCGCGCCGATTGCCAGGAATGGATGGGTGTCGCCGTGGCTGCCGAGGGTGACGAGGAGGTGGTGCATGGATCACTCCGAATACTCGCACCACGTCTTGGGCGTTTCCCACACCGTCACCGATGCGAGCTTCGCGTGCTCCAGTTTCAAGACCGGCTTGAGCATTCCGTAAAGCACCTTCGCGATGTTCTCCACGCTCGGAATCAAATCGCGAAACTGCGGCACCTCGAGATTCAGGTATTTGTGGTCGAAGGGGTCGATGACCGTCTCGGCAACCGTTCGCTCGAACGCGGGGATGTCGACGAGCAGTCCATGGGCGTTCGGATCGCCGATCAAAGTCACCTGCACTTCATAATTATGCCCATGCCCCAGCGGGTTGTTGCACTTGCCGAACGTGCGGCGATTTTCCGCATCGCTCAACGAGGCATTGTGCAGGCGGTGGGACGCGGAGAACTCAAACTTCTGGCTGAGGCGCATCATCGGCAACTCCGAAGCGACGGACGAAAGTGATAAAAATGGCGAAAGTGCAAGTGACAACGATTCGAGTTGCGTCGGCCATCGTTCGCGCAGATGAGAAAACAAATGGGATACGATCGCCGTCGCGGTTTTCCGATCCCGAATCATCCGCTGCACGGCCGGCAGGGCATCCCGCACCGCTTCATCGATGCGCTTGATGTTGACGAGATACTGACTCGGCAATTCAAGTTCGCCCTGGAGAGTGACGCCGGCCGTGAGATAGTGACCGACGCCGGTGAGAGAGGGATAGCCGCCGTGGCTGTTGGCGGGCGGATGATCCAACTGATCGTCGGGAACGTCATTGACGGCGAATCGAACTTCACGCGTAAGGCGGAACATGTGCGGATTATAGACCGCCTTTGCGAAACCGCACCCACTGCGAAATCATGAACCGATCCCCCGGCTGCAATTTCAGCGCGGCACCTTCCAACTTCAACGCTTCATCCCATCGCCCCACGCGCGACATCGCCTCGGCGGCGGTGTCGAGATAGGCGGCGTTCATCGGGGCAAGCCGAATGGCTTGCGACGACCAAGCCACGGCCTCCTCGCCGCGCTCGCCACACCGCGCACTCAGCCACGCCAGATTGTTCAGGATATCCGGATCCTTCGGGTCGGCGTCCAGTTGCCGAAGGTAATCGTCGAAAAGTCGGTTGAACAAAACCGCCGCCTCATCACCGCGATGGAGGGCTTTGAGCGAGGTGACCAGATCGATCTGCAATTCCGCATCGGTCGAGCCGGCGGGGTCGGTCAATTTCGGGTCGGTAAGACGATCGACGTGCAGTGCCATCTCGATCAAATCCCCTTTGGCTTTGGCGACTCGCAGGGCGTACCCGTCCCACTGGGCCCGCAACACATGCTCGTAATTCAATCCGCCACCGGGGATGCGCCCGAGAATTTGCAGCGCGGCATTTATGGATTCCACCGCCTCGGCGTCATCACCCTGCGCGGTCGCGCAATGCGCCAAAAAAACGTGCGCCTGCAAATCGCCCACCTGTTTCTGCGAGCCGTTGGTCGCGAGAACCCATTGCGATTCGATTCGGGCCAGATCAAACCAACGCCGTTCGAGCAAAAATCCCGCGACGCGAAGATGGGTCTCCTGCGAGGCCAGTCCCGCCAAACCCGCCGCCCGATACAGCGCGATGGCCGGCAGCGGTTGATTTTGCCGCGCGTACAACCGACCTAAAACATACATCATTTCCGGCGAGTAAAAACTGCCCGCCGCCAGTTGAACATCGTCTTCAAATCCGCGCTGCACGCCGTATTCCGCATGCACCGCAAGCAGTTCGAGCATGACTTCCGATAGCGGTCGATCGTTGTACAGAATCATCTGCCGCATCCGCCCGATGGCCTCTTCATAATGACCGACATTGAGCGCCCGCACGTAAAGCGTTTTCAAAACGAGCAACAATTCCTGGGCGTCTTCCAACGCGTGCGGTGCCGCCAGATCGGCGCTGCGACCCAGCAGATGAAGACCTTTCACCGGATCGCCCGGCATCCAGGCCCACCCGGCGGCGGCCAACTGCGGGGCATCATCGGCAGTTGTCGCAAGTCGTCGAAGCCGCTCGCGCTGGGCATCGCCGGTGAAATGATGGAGTTGCTCGACGATCACCCACCGAACGTCATCGCACGGTTCCTCGGCAAGCAACCGTAACAACGCGTCGAACGCAAGAACTTCCAGCACTCCCAGATTTCGCACGGCGGCGATCCGCGCTTCGACATTCGGCGATCGGTACGCCGTCAACACCTGCCGCACCTCCGGCGGATCGGTGGGCAAACTCCAGGGCAGCGCGCTTAACAACTGTTCGGCACGGCATCGCAGTTCCGGGGAGTAGCCGTGATGGGCCGCATCGAGCAGGGCGGGGCGGATCCGTTCACCCTCATTTGAAAGTCGCTGGCCGGCTTCCTCGCGCATCTTGAAACTGTCGGCGGTCAGTTGTTCGAAGAGTGCATTCAGTGATGGGCTTACGGCGGGAAGACCGGAAGCAGCGGGGGAGGCGGCCAGGCAACGGGAACCGAAGGCGATCCACGCACCAAACCACAGCGACGCCAGGGATCGGGCAATCACGAGGTCATCCTATGGCAGAATGCGGGCGGGGGGCAACAGTCAGTCATAACACTTGAAACTGGCGATGGCCGATCAGCGTCGGTCAGCTTCAGTGACGGTGAGGTCATTCGTAATACTCCGTCCGTGCCAATGGTGAGGGTGCCACAGGTCGCGGTACTCCGAGACCTGTGTCTTGGCTGGCCGAAGAGCACAGGTCTCGGAGTACCGCTCGTTGTTACTCACAAATCACGACCGTTTCATTTTTGACTCCGGGCCAAATGCGTCCCACGCGAGGGCCAGGTCGTACATGCGTTGCATTCCGATCCAGACAGTCTGCGTGCCGGGCTCGCTGTCTTTGCGGATCACGTAGCCGCCGAGCTGTGCGATCAGCGTCACGATCACTTGCAATTTCGGGTGCTTCTTAGGCGGCAGCTTGCGCTGTGTCGCGGTCCAGACGGCCTTCCATTCCGACGGCTCGAAGACCGCCTCGCAGTCCATGTCCGGACACTCGCGGCCCATCCACGTCACGAACTGATCTTCCCCACGAAAAACGGGCGCGCCCAGGTCCGGTGTCAGTTCTGTTTTGCCTCGAACGCTTCGGGGCTGACATAGCCCAGTGAGCTATGCCTTCGTTTCCGATGATACCCTACCCAATTTACTCGAAGATGGCATCCATCGCCTCCTGTTTCGTCGCGAAGGTGCGCTGGAACACCAGCTCGTTTTTCAAGCGGGCCCAAAGACTTTCGACCACCGCGTTGTCCC
>JANXVV010000232.1 GCA_025351525.1 Humisphaera sp.
AGCCTTCCCAATCTGTGGGCACTGCTCGGTTCAGCGGGCAACGGTCACGCCATCACCTTGCCGGGCGGTGTGATTTTCTCGACGTCAATGCTGACCGTCATGGGCATCGGGCTGTTTTTCGGTGCGGTCGGCAAGAGCGCGCAGTTTCCGTTGCACGTTTGGTTGCCGGATGCGATGGAAGGGCCGACGCCGGTCAGCGCGCTGATTCACGCCGCCACCATGGTCGCTGCCGGGGTGTATCTGGTCGGTCGAATTTTTCCGATTCTCACCCCCGACGCCCGGCTGTTTATTGCCATCATCGGACTCGTCACCCTCACGATGGCGGCTCTCATCGCGGTTGCCCAAAGCGACATCAAAAAGGTACTCGCGTTTTCAACCCTCTCGCAGTTGGGCTACATGATTCTCGCCATGGGCATCGGCTCGTGGGTCGGGGCGCTGTTCCATCTCATCACGCATGCTTTTTTCAAAGCGCTGTTGTTTCTCGGTTCGGGCAGCGTGATCCACGCGGCTCATCACGAGCAGGAAATGCCCCAATACGGCGGGCTGCTCCGCAAAATCCCCGTCACCGGAATCACCTTCGGCATCGCGGTGCTGGCGATCGCGGGCACGCCGTTGATGTCCGGATTTTTCAGTAAGGATTTGATCCTTCATCACGCCGCCGTGTTCGCCACGCTGGCGACGGAGGAAGGGCGGTCGAAGTTCTACTGGCTGTTCTTCATCATCCCGACGATCATCGCCTATGTCACCGCGTTTTACATGATGCGGTGCTGGATGCTGACGTTCTGGGGCAAGCCGCGAAATCAGCATTTGTACGATCACGCCCACGAGTCCCCGGTGCTGTATGTGCCGTTGTGCGTGCTGGCGTTCTTCAGCATTTTCGCGGGGTATTACGTCGTGCCGCAGTTTTTGAAGAACGCGATCATTGAATCCAAAAGCTATGTCCAGCGGACGGACAGTCACTTTTCCGGTTTCGATCAGGCGTGGCCGATCGCCGTGAGCGACAATGAAAATGCCGCTGATGCCGGCGAGGAAAAACGCGCTTCGGCTCACGCACATGCCTCGGCTTCCGAAGAGGCGTTTGAGAAAAGTGAAACCCACGTCGCGTGGTTCACGTCGTTTTTGTTCTATGGATTTGTGGGCGGCATCGGTTCGGGCTTCGTCCTCTATCGCAACGGTTACTCCGTCGCCACCAAACTTCACGCGACCAAACCGCTCGGTTGGGTTCACACCTGGCTGTATCGTCGCATGTATTTCGACGAACTTTACTTCGCGGTGTTCGTGGCGATCGTCATGGGGCTGTCGCGCTTCATGGCGTTCTTTGATCAGTATGTCGTGGATGGCTTCGTGAATCTCGCCGCCTGGTCGGTGAAGGGCGCGTCGTCATTCGCCGGCTTGACGGATAAGTATGTCGTCGATGGTGCGGTGAATGGGATGGCCTCTTTATCGCAGGGTCTGGGTGCCGCCGTCCGCGCCCCGCAGACGGGTCGTATTCGAATGTATGTGACTATGCTGATGGTCGCCGTCGCCCTGGGCTTGGCCGGTGCGATCATCGTTGTGTTGTCGCATTAATCTCTCGTAGCATGGGCTACCAGCCCATGTCTTTGATTTGAAACAAAAGAAATCATGGGCAAGCCGCCCATGCCACACGCTATGAGCAACCATCTGCTTTCGATCCTCATCTTCCTGCCGACCGTCGGCGCGCTGTTGACGCTGCTGGTCAAAGGCCGCGACAACATTCGCTGGGTGGCGCTCGGCACCACGATCGTCACGTTCCTGGTCTCCCTGCTGCTCTTTGCCTCCTACAAATGGGGAATGGGCGGCGGGTACGGTTACGCTCAGTACGACACCGCCGGTAAGATGGTCGAAAACAGCGGCGTCGTGCAGTTGGTCGAATCCGCCCAGTGGATCCCCGCCTTCAACATCCAATACAAAGTCGGCATCGACGGCCTGTCCTTCCCGCTCATCATCCTCAGCACATTCGTCTGCGTGCTCGCCTGCATCGCTTCCTGGAACATCGAGAAAATGCCCAAGGGGTATTTCGCACTGTTCCTGTTCCTGGAAACCGGCATCCTCGGCGTATTTCTCTCGCTCGACTTTTTCCTCTTCTACGTCTTCTTCGAAGTCTCCCTGCTGCCGATGTATTTCCTGATCGGCATCTGGGGCGGGCCGCGAAAAGAATACGCGGCCATCAAATTCTTCCTGTATACGCTCGTCGGTTCGATCGGTCTGCTCATCGTGCTGATCGGCACGTATTTATATAGCCGCCAGATTGTCGACGGCGGCACGTTTGACCTGGTGAAACTCGCCAGCCCTGAATTCCAAAAAGCCCTTGGCCCGATCATCGGCGGACTCGGTGGCACCGTCGCCAAGACGTTCTTCGTCCTGCTCATGGCCGGCTTTCTCATCAAGGTGCCGGCGGTTCCGGTTCACACCTGGCTGCCCGATGCCCACGTCGAAGCGCCGACCCCGATCAGCATGATTCTGGCCGCCATCCTGCTGAAGATGGGCGGGTACGGAATCTTCCGCATCGCCTATCCGCTGTTCCCTGAAGCCGCGAAGCAGATGTGGCTTCTCATCGCGCTCATCGGCGTGGTCAGCGTCATCTACGGCGCGATGTGCGCCATGGCCCAAACCGACTTCAAAAAGCTCGTCGCCTAT
>JANXVV010000235.1 GCA_025351525.1 Humisphaera sp.
TCAGGTTAGCCGCGACACGCAGCGGAGCGTTTTTCTCCTTGCGAACTCGCTCTGCCGCACGTCGCGGCTCACCTCAGCAGAACAGAGCGATCGTTTGTTTTCTACGCCACTTTATTGATCGCGGGTTCCGGCACGTTTTCCAGATGGATGATTCTCGCCTGCGTCTTGCGATACCCGAGCTGCCGCACGATTTCCAGGATTTCGGTCCAGGTGGGGTAGAGCCGTTTGTTGACTTTTTTGTAGGTCTCGATGGCCATGATGAACTCGAACTGCTCGACGTTCATCTCCCCTTCCTCAGCCTCACGGCGATCGTCCGCCCGACGGCGACCCGGGCCGCGGCGACGTTCCAAACCGGTGTCGACCCGTCGTTCCACTCCCGTGCGACGTTCCGGACCGGCATAGTGCGAGGCCTCGGCGGATTTCTGGCGCCGCTCCATGCCGCTGCGCCGATCGATGCTGCTCTTGCGGCGATTCTCACCGGGAACAAAAACCCGCTTGTCCGGGTCGGCGATCAAGGTGTCGGTGTCGGGAGCGATCGGGTCGAGCTTCATAAGTATTCCCTTCACCCCCTGCATCGACCGGCGAAGGGAGGGACTGAAGGAGATGGAATGTTTATGATGCGTGCGGATTTGGATTATTTAGCCGTCTCGCTTGCGAGGCGCGTCTTAACGATCGTCCGGCGAGGAGAACCGTCTGACGCGCCTCGCAAGCGAGACGACTAAACAATTACTATGTCGACGGCGCGCTGCGACATCATGCATGACGTTCCCTTCCATGACGACACCAAAGGACTTTATGTATATGAAACGAACCATCGTGCTGGGATTAACCTCACTGTTTCTATCGCTCTCCGCAAGCGGATTGATCTTCGTCGGTGGAAAAGAACCGGTGACCGACAAGAACTGGCCGGCCGGTTCCCTTGACGTGGCCAATCACAAATCGCGGCAGAGTTGGACCGAAGGACCGCCCTTTGGAGGTGGCCTCTGGTCATTCCAATTTCGCGGGAATGCGGGTGCGTTCAACGAGGTCATCGCGAAGTTCGCGCTCATTAAAGCTCCGGATCTGCTGCTCATCATTCACGAAGGCGCCACGGAGAATCCGTATGCCTCACCGGAGGATAAAGCTAAAGGATTGCAGCGGGTCGACTGGATTTACACGGTCTGGACGCCGGAGAATTTCTATCGGCTCTTCGGGATGTCCGGCAGTCTGTTTGCGTCGGACCGGCCGGAATTTCGCGCGGAACTGTCTCCGCCGCAGTTGGATGTTTTTGTCAGTCCTGAAGGGGTGGATTGGAGTTTGGTTCAATTACCTCCGGGTTTGCGGATCATTGATGAGCGGGCGGCCAGCCATGGCTACAAGCCGGAGGATGGTGCGGTGGTCGCCGGCACCGCCTACGACATGCTCAGCAGCAAACCTGTGGCCGCAGTGGAAGTGAGCGTGGCGAGGTATGAAAATAAACCATCGAAGAAATTGCCGGGCATTGTCGGGGGAGAGACCGATGGAAAGATTGAACTCAAAGCGACTAATGACATGGGCTGGACTGAAATTGCCACGGCTATCGGGGATGCGGATGGCCGGTTTGAATTAAAAAACCTTCCACCGGGCAGTTACAACGTTCTTCTAAAATGCGTGGGCTACGCGCCGCGCGTCCTGGGTTATGTGCAGTGTAAAAACGGAACGTTCAAAAGTTTCAGCGTGCGTATGTCCCCTGGCGTGGAGCAGAGCGGAAACGTAGTCGATTCCGATGGCAAGCCGATCGCCAATGCGAAGGTGCGCGTCGACCACGTGATAGGCGATGACGGTCGGGGCTATCCCATCTCGCGCGTGAATGACAATCAGGAGGTGACCACCGATGCCGCAGGTCATTTCACGCTCACCGGGCTCCCTCGCGGCGAAGTGGTGCTCACGGTGATGGGTAAAAATCTTCATCAGATCGATATGCTGAAAGCCCACTCTATTCCGTGCCCGCCGTTGATTCTCAAGATGGCGGGGACCGGCACGATTCGTGGAAGGGTCACCGGCGGAAATGCCAATGTGACGGGTCAGACCATCAGCGTGTGGCCGGAGGGCGGTGAAGTGGTGGGATCGTGGGGCGGTTCGATGAATCTGCCCGAAGGCGGCGCGTTTGTGTTCGAGGAGGTTCCACCGGGAAAATACTTCATCTCCGATAATCCGGGCGCGAAATTCCAGAAAAATTCGCAGTCCACGCTGATCGAAGTCAAGGCGGGTGAGACGGTCGAAGTGGAGTTGAAGAAATAGAATCTTGGCGTCCTTCGGGATAGGGCCTATCATGCTACGGCACACCCAGCCGTGTTCTTAAACATGCTCTAAATGAATGCAGACATGGGCGGGACGCCCATTCTACGTGTTTCGAGGGATTCGCCGCATGGATTCGCCTGCATCACCGCGCCGTTTGTACATGGACAATGCCGCCACCAGCTTCCCCAAGCCAAAGGCGGTGATCGAGGCGATGGTGCGCTACGCTACCGAACTCGGTGCCAGCGCCGGACGCGGGGCGTATCGCGAAGCGCTCGAAACCTCCGACATTCTCAGCGATTGTCGCCGCCGGTTGAATCAACTTTTCCATGGCGAAAAGCCCGAGCATTTCATCTTCACGCTCAACTGCACCGACGCCTTGAATCTGGCGATCAAAGGGCTGGTCGACTCTGGCCGAAAGAATCATGCGATCTGCACGCATATCGATCACAATTCGATCCTGCGCCCGATCCAGGCGTTGCAGGATCGGGGTTGGCTCGATCAGACGCGCGTCGCGATCGACCCGGCCACCGGGTTGGTCGATCCGCGGGACATCCGCAAAGCAATTCGCCCGGAGACGCGGTTTATCGCCATCACGCATGGCAGCAATGTGACGGGGACGATCCAGCCGATCCGGGAGATCGGGCGGATCGCGCGGGAATGCGCGGTGCCCTTCATCGTGGATGCGGCGCAGTCGGCGGGGCATATTCCGATTGACGTGCGGGAGGATTGCATCGATCTGCTGGCCGCCCCGGGTCATAAGGCTTTACTGGGTCCGCTCGGCACCGGCTTTTTGTATGTTCGGCCCGGGCTTGAAAAATTATTGCCCACCCTTCGCGAAGGGGGCACCGGTTCGGTGAGTGAGCAGGATCGGCAGCCGGATTTTTTACCCGATAAATACGAGCCGGGCAGCCATAATGCGATCGGCATTGCGGGACTGAATGAAGGGGTGAAATGGATTCTGGATCAGGGCATCGAGAAGTTGGCCGCCCACGATCTGGATCTGGTCCGCACCATGTTGGAAGGATTGAGCGATATTCAGGGGCTTACCTACTACGGCCCGCGCGGCGTCAAAAATCGGCTCGGTGTGTTTTCGGTTCGCCTCGAAGGATTCGAACCCTACGAATTAGCGGCGGTGTTGGAATCGCACTACGGCATCCTCACCCGCCCCGGCCTGCACTGCGCTCCCCTCGCCCATCAAGCCATCGGCACCACCGAATTCGGCGGCACCACCCGTTTCAGTTTCAGCCCTTTCCTAAGCAAACAGGATGTGAAGTTCGCCACCGACGCACTGGCGGAAGTGGCGGCGGAAGTGGGGGAAGTGATGAAGTAGGGAAAGTGATTAGTAAATGCACTTGAATTACTCTCTTCACTAACCACTTCTTCCACTTCCCCACTTCTTTCAGCAATACACCTCATACATGATCGGGTACGGGATCAGGTCGGGGCGGACAAGGTGCAGCTTGCGAAGGCGAACTTCCGGGTTGATGCGGGCGGTGGGGGATTCGCCGGCCGACGGGTTTTGCGACGGCATCTGTTTGACGGAAGTCGTGGCGAAGGCCATCAGCAGCGAGGCCATGCCGGCCAGTCGCAAAGTGGATCGAGCGGTGAAATGCATCCCGAATGTCATGGGACACTCTTTCTGGAAAAGACTCCAACCCCGTGGGGCGAAGAGTCATTAAAGCGGCGTCTATCGTTGCCTTGGGACAACCGGTTGGTCGATAGATGGAATTAGACTACTCCGAAAGATTGGCCCGGCCAACGGAAAAATTGTAGAGTGACAGGGGGGAATCGCCGATAAGGGTTAATTCCGGTAACCCGTGCGGTGTTTTCCTCGGGCGGAAAGCAGGGGAGATCAACGGATAAGTCTCGGGGGGATCAATACCTATAGTTATAGCGGTTGTAGCGATTATGCGGTGAAACCCAGCGGGAAGCCATTTCAAGGCTCAGAAAAAGCACGTCCGTATAAAATTCTTCGAGAATTAAGGAACGGATTGCAAATAACTTCACGGTTTTCAACGGTGCGGGGTGCCACAGGTCGCGGTACTCCGAGTCGTCATGTGCGTTCCGCACACACACGACGCATGAAAAGCGGGATATCATACGCGCAGCAGGATTTGCCGGAAGTGGCCGAAGGTCTCTGGCGCGTT
>JANXVV010000247.1 GCA_025351525.1 Humisphaera sp.
GCTGGTCATCACCACAAACGCCGGGAGATTTTGCGAGTCGGAACCCAATCCGTAGGTGAGCCATGACCCCATGCTGGGCCGGCCGGGCTGCTCGGAACCGGTGAGGAAAAAGTTGATCGCCGGCGCGTGATTGACCGCGCCGGTGTGCATCGATTTCACGAAGCAAAGATCGTCCGCGATGGCGGCGGTGTGCGGCATGAAATCACTGACCCACGCGCCGCTCTGACCGTGCCGATCGAAATGACTGATCCCGGCGAGGCAGGGCTTGGATTTCTGCCCGCCGGTCATGGTGCTGAAACGTTTGTTGCCGACGATCTCGGTGGGAATTTCCTTGCCGTGCCATTCGGCGAGTTTGGGTTTGTAGTCGAAAAGGTCGACGTGAGATGGCGCGCCGTTTTGAAACAGATAGATTACCCGCTTGGCCTTCGGGGCAAAGTGCGGCAGCCCGGGCAGGCCGGGAGGCGCGACGGAGGCGAAGAGATCGCGGTCGAGCAGAGACGAAAGAGCGGCGGCGCCGATACCCACTGCGGTCCGGCCAAACAGGGCCCGGCGGGTGAGGTGACGGCGATTGTCGGTGAGCGGGTTCATTTCGGCTTCCCATTTTTACAGCGTCAGTTGTGGCACGGGCTTCCAGCCCGTGTTGGCGATCTAAATTTTTGAAAAAATTAACAAGTAAGATGTCTTTCCGGTCGCATCGCTCACACGGGCCGGAAGCCCGTGCCACGATTGAGTTTTCAGTTCACTCCTTCGTCATCGTTTCATCTAGATTCAAAATCGCCAGGCAAACTCCGCAGAACGCGGCGTGATCGATCACATTCAATTTTTCATCGCGCTTCGATTCACCGATACTCAGCAATTTCCGGGCTTCCGCGGGGTCCGCCGCATAGTCCGCCTTCAACCGTTTCAATGTCGCCATCAAATAGGATCGCTCGCGGGGATTCGGATCGCGGGCCATCAGTAGCCGCCAGGCAAGATCGATTCTCGCCGCCGGAGATTCACCGGCTTGCGTCATCACCCGCTGCGCCATCGCCCGGGCGGCTTCCACAAACGTCGTGCCGTTCAACGTGGTCAGCGCATGCAAAGGCGTATTGGTGTGCGAGAGTTTCACCGTGCAGCTTTGCCGGGCACCGCTGTCGAAAAATTCCGTCGGGCCGACGATTCGCCGCCAGAAGGTGTAGACACTGCGGCGATACAGCGCATCGCCGTGATCCTGCTCATATTTGATGAAACCGAACGTAGCCTCCTCCCAAATGCCCGGCGGTTGATACGGTTTGACGGCGGGGCCTCCCACTTTCTCAACCAATAATCCCGCAGCCGCCAATGCCTGATCGCGCAGCACGAACGCCGGCAACCGGAATCGCGGGCCGCGCGCCAGCAATCGGTTTTCCGGATCGCGCTCGAAGGTTTCGGTGGTCATCTTCGAGGACTGCCGATACGCACGGCTGGTGACGATCAACCGCTGCATCGCCTTCACATTCCACTCGCTTGCGATGAATTCGGTCGCCAGCCAATCCAACAATTCCGAATGCACCGGCTTCTCTCCCTGCACCCCGAAATCATCCACGGTCTTCACCAGCCCCATACCGAAGAACTGCTGCCACATGCGATTGACGGTGACGCGCGAGGTGAGCGGATGGCCGGGCGACACCAGCCATCGGGCCAGAGCCAATCGATTCACCGGAGCATCTCCCACCAGCGGCGGCAGGGACGGCGGCGTGGCGGCGGTCACCCCATCGGCGTGCTTGTCATATGCGCCCTTCACCAGAATAAACGTCTCGCGCGGCTTGGGCAGATCCTGCATCACCATCACGCGCGGAATGCTCGCGTTGAACTTTTGCTGCTCGTCGATCGCCTTTAAAAACCGTTCGGCACTCGCCACATATTCCGGTTCGGTCGCCTTCAATTTTGGAACGATCTCGCGGAATGAGGGAAGGTATCTTTTTTCCGGCGGCTGTTTCAGCGTCGACGAAGTGCTGCCGGAAACGAGGGCGAGTTTCGGCGAATCCGAAATCGTCTTGCCTTCGGGGATGACGAATGTTTTCTTCTCCATCGCCACCAACGCGGCGGAGGTTTCCTTCAGCGAATCGTTCAGTTGTTTCAGCTTTGCATTTTGCTCAGGCGTTGCGAAGTCAACCACCGGCGCGGTCTGTCCGCTGCCCCCGCCACCGCCCACCGGGGTTTGATTGAAGAACGCCGACAGCGAGTAATAATCTTTCTGCGCGATGGGATCGAACTTGTGATCGTGGCAGCGGGCGCACCCGACGGTGAGCCCGAGCCATACGGTGGAGACGGTCTCCGTCTGATCCATCACATACGTCACGCGGTTTTCTTCGGGGATGCTGCCCCCTTCCCCGTTGATCATGTGATTGCGGCAAAAACCGGTGGCGACCTTCTGATCGATCGTCGCATTCGGCAGCAGATCGCCGGCGAGTTGCTCGATCGTAAATTGATCATACGGCATGTTGGCGTTCATCGCCTCGATCGCCCAATCCCGCCAGGGCCACATCGTGCGGGTGTTATCGCCCTGAAAGCCGTTAGTGTCGGCATAGCGGGCGGCGTCGAGCCATTCCCACACCATCCGCTCGCCATAGCGCGGCGAGGCCAGCAGCCGATCGACCACCCGCTCATACGCATCCGCCGCCGTGTCGTGAAGGAACGATTCCACCTCTGATGGCGTCGGCGGCAGGCCGGTCAGATCGAGCGTCACCCGGCGGATGAGTGCCTGCCTCGGTGCTTCCGGTGACGGTGCGATTACTTCCTTTTCAAGCCGCGCTAAAATGAAATGATCGATCGCATTGATCGGCCAATCGGCATTCTGAATCTGCGGTAGCGGTGGTCTTTGCGGCGGGACGAGCGCCCAGTGTTTGCCCCACGGCGCGCCTGCCGCGATCCATCGCTTGAGCAATTCCTTCTGAGCCTCGGTCAGCTTCCGATTGGAATCCGGCGGCGGCATCTGCTCATCCGCATCGGTCGAAAAAATGCGCTCGATCAGCGTCCCCTCCTCCGGATGCCCCGGCACGATTGCCTTATGATCCTGAGCCTTGGTGACGTTGCCCAACGCCCCGTTCTGCGTGTCCAGCCGCAAGAAAGCCTTGCGACGCCCCGCATCCGGGCCGTGGCAGTGATAGCAGTTGTCGGCAAGGATCGGTTGGATGTCGCGGCTGAAATCGATCTTGCCGTTCCCGTCGATCGGCGCGGCCTGCGAGAGGCGCGCTAAAATCGTGAAGAGACCTCCCGAGATGATCGCCAGGCGATGGATCTTCATGTCGAGTATCTGTACAGAAAAGTCATCATCCTGTTGCCGTTGAATCAAGTAAGCGGGTATCGTAGTTGTTTGACCTTGTGGTTCAGCGGAGGACTTTCATGAAATTTATCGTCAACCTCGAACGCGATGAAACAGGAATGATCATTGCGGAGTGTCCCGCGATCCCGGGTTGCGTGTCGCAAGGCCAAACCGAATCGGAAGCTCTGACAAACATTCGCGAGGCGATCGCCGGATGTCTTGAGGCTCGTCAAGCCAATGGGATGCCATTGACTGTCGCAACTCGAGAAGTTGAAGTCGGAGTGTAACGTGCCCAAGCTTCCAGTAGTTTCCGGCACCGAGGTCGTACGCGCGTTTCAACGCGCCGGTTAGCGACTGGATCGGCAGCGGGGAAGCCATGTGATCCTCGTCAAATCCGATAGCGTGGCAAGTCTTTCCGTTCCTCAACATCGGGAAGTTGCACCGGGGACACTTCGTTCCCTCATCCGAAATGCCGGGATGAGCGTCAGCGAGTTTACCTCGCTGTTGAAATAACGGTTATTCAGAGCAACACTTCCTTCTTCACAGCGATCTCCGTCATCCAAGTCGGCAGAATGGGAATCATCGAGAATGGCGATACCGAAGTTGCCGGAGCGCTCGCCGATTGCGATGCCGATGCCGTCGGTCCCGGGGGCGGTGCGGTGAAGTAGCCCAGTGAATGGAGATTGTTGATCCGCACGGTAATCACGTCGGTGTTGGTCACCATCCCGCTGCGGTTGTAATCGAGAACCGATGTGATCGTGGCGGGGGTGTTGATCTGAATTCGGGCGGCGATGGCATCCGTGTTGTTCACGATGCCGACATTGTTGTGCATTCC
>JANXVV010000256.1 GCA_025351525.1 Humisphaera sp.
GTGCCCGAAAGACACAGGTCTCGGAGTACCGCGACCTGTGGCACCCGCGCTTTTGAAAATCTGGAAGTTGATTTCGCCCCGTTCATTCGTGGGGAGTGCCGCACGTGCCCAAATCAGCGCGAGTTTCATTCGCCAAGCGCGCGAGACAGCCGAAGCAACTCTTCCCTCAGGCGGGCGACCTCGGCTTCCAGTTTCTCCACACGATCCACCAGCGTCGTATCCGTCGCGGCTTCAACGGAGGGCTCGATTACCGTCGTCGCCGCTTCCGCCGCATGAAGTTCGAGACAGAGCAACTGCGCATATCGCTCCGCACGGCTGCCGGGGCTGGGAGAGATTTCCTTCGCCAGCGGTTCGGGCCGTTCATTCAGCGCCCGCAGAAAATTCCTGGCCGCATCGAGCGATTCGATCGGTGACATCCGCGACGCCCTACCGCGAAGTTCCCCTAAAGTCTGCGGCCCCCGAAGCAGCAACTCCGCCAGAATCGCCAATTCCCCCGCCCGAACTTTCAGCACTTCCGTCGCCTGATGCTTGTATTTATGAACGCGACTGCCCGCCGTATCCACCCGCACGGCCAGCCCCTTCCCGCGCAATCCTTCCGCCGCCACATAGACCTGATCGTCGGTCATGCTCAACACCGGATCGCGATTGCTTTTCTGATTCGCGCCGTTCGCGATGGCATTGAGCGACAGCGGATATTGCTCGGGCGTGGTGGCCGCCTTCTCCATCAAAACCCCCAGCACACGGCTTTCATCAGGAGTGAGTTCGATCATGCTCGCGAGTGTACTAATCCCTCCGCCGAATGCCACGCCGACCGGTCACGATCGACGCCCCGATTTGAAAGTCATCGCCAGGAAATTGCGGATTCGCTGCTGATGGAACGGCGGCAAATCCCCGCGAAACCGCAGCTCGAGCACTCTCCCCGGTCGCCAGCGGCCAAGCACCCGATACGACCCGGGCAGGGCCAGGTCCTGCGAAAAAAACTGCCTGATCGTCGCGCGATGTTCGGGAGGGAAGTTGCCTTTGAAGGAGATTTGATGCGGTGTGATTTGGATGAGGAAGTCGTACCAGGGACGAATGGCGAACCAACCGAAAAGGCCGACGGCAAGCAGTGCAAAAAGAACGAAAAAGATTTGCATGAGAACCAAACGACGAACTCAAGAAACAATCCAAGCCGGGGCGGAGCGGTGAGTAGCAGCGAACTGCGCAGCCCCGGATTCTTCGGATGCTTCAGACTTTTTGCGGCCCCAGGAAAGCATCCGGGATTGCGCAGTTCGCTGGCGCCCACCGCTCCATCCCGGCTTGGATTTTGGAAGGGTCGATGAATCACTCCCGAATCGCCTGCAGCTCTTTCAACCTCGCGCCGGTCACGGGTTTTTTCGTCTTCATCATCTCGATGAACGCGTCGAAAAGATATGCCGCATCGTGCGGGCCGGGGCTGGCTTCGGGGTGGTACTGCACGCTGAAAATCGGCAGATCCTCATGGCGGAAACCCTCCACCGTGTCATCGTTCAAATTGAGGTGCGTCACGATCCCGCCGCATTTTTCGAGCGACGCGCGATCCACCGCGAAACCGTGATTCTGGCTGGTGATTTCGACGCGACCCGTATCGAGATTCTTGACCGGTTGATTCCCGCCGCGATGCCCGAATTTCAGTTTGAAAGTCGTCGCGCCGATCGCACGGCCCAGGAGCTGATGCCCGAGACAGATGCCAAAAATCGGAACCTTCCCGATCGCCCCCTGGATCGGAAGCATCGCATAATCCAGCACCGCCGGGTCGCCCGGGCCATTGCTGACAAAAAGCCCATCGGGGCGATGCTTGAGAATCTCGGCAGTGGTGGTTTCGGGCGGCACGACGGTGACCTTCACGCCGCGCTGGACAAAGTTGCGGAGGATGTTGTCCTTCGCGCCGCAGTCGATCGCCACCACATGCAGGCCATCGCCCCGCTCGACTTTACCGAGCGACCACTCGCCCTGATCCTGCGTCCATTCACTTTCACCTTTGGGCTTCACCGCCTGCACCCAGTCGGCCCCGGCCATCCGGGCGCCATGGCGGGCTTTGGCGACGAGTTGTTCATCGTCCAGAATTTCCGTCGAGAGTACGCCGCGCATCGCGCCGTTGATGCGCAGTTTGCGGGTGAGGGCGCGGGTGTCGATCCCTTCGATCCCGAGAATATGATTCTGCCGCAAATAGGCATCGAGACTCATATCGGCCCGATAATTGGAGTAGACCGGCGACAATTCCTTGATGACAAACCCCGCCACATGCGGCTGACGACTTTCGACATCCTGGCGATTGATGCCGTAGTTCCCGATCAGCGGATATGTCATCGTCACGATCTGACCTTTGTAGGAGGGATCGGTGAGAATTTCCTGATAACCGGTCATGGAAGTGTTGAAGACCACTTCCCCTTCACTCGTGCCCGGTGCGCCGAAGGCACGGCCGGTGAAGACGGTTCCATCTTCCAAAGCGAGCTTGGCGATGCGGTGAGACGATGATTCCGGCTGAGTGTTCATGCTGGGCGGGGAGTATAGCGATCGGTTCGAGATTTTCGATTGTGCGGTGGGAAAATGCCGGATTGAAATAAACCGGTGATCGCATCGCGCCGATAGCCCCCATGAGGCTGCACGTTTCCGGCCTGTTGGTCGGACAGCCTTCTGTTAGAGGCCGGTGTAACGGCGAACACCGGTCTCTTTTTTTGCGCGCTGACCTTTAGAGCTACTAAAACTTCGTCGTGCTTCGAACTTTGAAAGCTCTGTTGTGGCACGGGCTTCCAGCCCGTGTTGGCGATCCGGTGATAGAAGATTTGTAAATCAAGCTCTCTTACGCACGCGCCTGCCAACACGGGCTGGAAGCCCGTGCCACGAGGGACATTGTAAGTTGCTCGCTATTCCAATTAATTTAGAAGCTCTTTAAAAGAATAGCCTGCGCTTCCACCATTCGCCCAAAAAGCGTCAGGCTCTGCGCTTTAACGATATCCACTTCAATCAACTGCCCCTTCAGCGATCCCTCGGCATCAAACACCACCACCTGATCGCCGCGTGTGCGGCCAACCATCTGCGTGCGCACGACCGACCGCTGCTTTTTCTCCCATCCCAACTCCACCCCCCCGCCGGTGGATTCACGTTTGCTCACCAGTTTACTTTCGCCCTCGACAAGCACTTCAACTGTTTTGCCGACCATCGCCTGATTGTTCGCAGCCGACACCTCTTGCTGCACCGCCAGCAGTTCCGTGTTCCGCCGCCGTTTGACTTCTTCCGGCACATCATCCGCGAAGCGGTCGATCGCGGTGGTTCCCGGTCGGGGCGAGTATTTGAAGATGAAACTGTTTTTGAACCGGCAGCGTTTCACCAATTCCCGAGTCGTGGCGAAATCTTCATCCGTCTCCGTCGGGAAACCGATGATGAAATCGCTGGCGATGCTGAGGTCGGGCATGTATTCGCGAGCGCGGTCGATGAAGTCTTCGTACTGCCCGCGCGTGTACCCGCGATTCATCATTTTCAAAATCCGGTCACTGCCGCTCTGGGCCGGCACGTGAAGATAACGGCAGATGCGCGGGCAATTGCGCATCGCCTGAAGTGCCTGATCGGTAAAATCGCGCGGGAAGCTGGTAACGAACCGCAGCCGGGGCAGATCGGGCGTGGCTTCGTGAATCAGATAAAGCAGATCGGCAAACGTCGTCGATCGGCCATCGCCGTGCTCATAGTTATAGTGGTTGATTGTCTGCCCGAGCAGCGTCACTTCCTTCGCGCCGGCATCGGTCAGCTTCCGCACCTCATCAATGATATTCTGCGGCGGGCGATGCACCTCGGGCCCGCGCGTGTACGGCACCACGCAATACGTGCAAAACTTATTGCACCCGCGTGTGATGCGGACATACGCCTGCGAAACGGCATCGCTCGCCGAAATGCTGCGCGACAAATCGAGCATCTCCAGATGATCCTCGGCGGCCAGCAGCGTGCTGGATCGACGGACCGCCGCGCCCATCAGCGCAACCTGTTTCTCGCGTCTGTTATCCGGCAGCCGCGAATCGCCGGCGTTGGTGATGGCGGCGTTGTGAACGAGGGTGGTGAGCTTGTCCAATTCGCCCGGCCCGCAGAGCAGATCGACGTGCGGAAATCGCTTGAATAGGTTGTCCCCGTCGCGCTCGGCCATGCAGCCGATCACGCCGATGACGACGTGCGGTTCGGTCGTCTTGCGCCCGCGCAGTTCCCCCAAGCGCGACCAGACTTTCTGCTCGGCATGTTCGCGAACGGAGCAGGTGTTGAACAGAATCACATCGGCGGTGTCGCGGTCTTCGGTCGATTCGTAACCTTGGGCGCGCAGTTGCCCGAGAACCAGTTCGCTATCGAGCACGTTCATCTGGCAGCCAAAGGTTTCGAGGTACAGCTTGCGGGGCATAGGCAGAGTATCGTCGCCGAAAAGCGCGCGGTTCTCAATCGGCTTTTGAAGGGTGCGTGACACCTTCTGCAAAGCAGACATGGTACAATAGGTTGTGGTCGATGAAACTGGGGCGTTTTTGCTTCAAGGAGGAAGCGATGTCAGCGTTAACCACACGTCAGGCGGCGCGGGAACGGCTCCTTCGGCATCT
>JANXVV010000258.1 GCA_025351525.1 Humisphaera sp.
CCTCGACCCAGGAAAAAACGCGTGCCTTCGGCACAGCCGCTAAAAGAAAATCAATCAAATGCAATGCAGCACGAACGTCGGAACTTCAGGCCTGCAAAACACGCGAATCTGCTTCAAAAACCCGACCCCACGGCTGACATATAAATTGCCGTGCGGAAGTTTGAAATGCCCTTGCTGAAATTCCTGGGTTTGAATGTTGACGATCAACGCGCCGACGCCGGGGATGCGGACTTGCCCGCCGTGGGTGTGACCGGAGAGAGTCCATTGGGCACCGTAGCTGTCGAGTTCCATCGCGGTGTCGGGGTTGTGTGAGAGTGCGATGATCGGCTCATTTACGTCCAACCCGGCGAACGCCATCTGCGGGCTGAATCGGCCGCTCCAGAGATCTTCCATGCCGGCGAACCAGAGACGGCCATCGGGATGATTGAGCGGGATCGCGCGGTTGCGAAGGAGCGTGACGTTCAGCGGAGCAAGCCGTGCTTCCAGCGCGTCGGCAATGCGGGTGGGAATGCCGGTATAGCCGTTGGTGACGCTGCTGATGTCGTAATCGTGATTCCCGAGAATCGCGATGACGGGAATCGAAGCGAGGGCCGGTAGTTGCGCCAAAAGTTCACTCACGGGACCGACGGCTTTCAGGGAATGATTGACCAGATCGCCGGTGACTACCACCAGATCGGGCTTGGCGAGTTTCACTTTTTCGACGACCTCGCGGAGATAGCTGAGCGGCACTTCATCGCCGGTGTGCAGGTCGGTCAGTTGGGTGATGCGGAAGCCTTCAAAACTTTTAGGCAGGTTTCGGATGGGCATCGGCACATCGTGCCAGTCGACCCAGAACGGCTCGATCTCGCGGCCATACACGCCTGAGGCGGCGGCGAAAGCGCCGAAGCCGGCGCAGCGCCGCAGCAACTGTCGCCTGGAAAGGCGCGGCGGATCGGACAGAGTGGGGCGCGCATCATCCTCTATCGCGGCAGCATTTCCGCGAGAAGGACTGATGGGTGCGGCAAGGGCATCCATATCGAAAAGATCGGCTCGAGCTGAACTCATGTTGACGAGATAGTACGGAAGACAAGTTGCAAAAGTTTCGGACGGATACGGGATTTTTCTGATTATTTACACTCTTCCCGTTCTGTTTTGATGCAATCCCGCCTCATCGATTTCGGCTGAGAATGGCGAAAAGAAAGAGAGGAGCCGTCGAGGAATACCGCTCCGGTTCCAGAGTGTCATTGCCGTGGACGCACGGATGCGACGAATTGAATTTTCTTCGGACGAGTTGAGGGAGATCGAGCGGGATCGTTACGGACACGCGGACCCGGCGGTGCGGCGGCGGATGGAAACGCTGTGGCTCAAGGCCAACGGTGAGAAGCACCGGCGAATCGTTGAACTGGCGGGAGTGTCGCGACCCACGGTGCAGCAGCTGCTGGACACGTTCATTGCCGGCAGGCTGGCGGCGGTGCGGACGTACCACTGGAAGGCGCCCGTCAGCGCGCCGACCCCGCACCGGAATCTCCTGGCGAAGGAGTCCGTCGTACTCACCCAACCTGAATCAGATCGAGCGGCTCTGGAAGTTCACGAAAAAAGCCGTGTTAAATTCGCGGCCCCAGCAATGCTTCGGCGACTTTCAGCAGGCGATCGACAAGTGCCTCGACGAACTGAGCACCACGCATCGCTCGAAGATCGACAGCTTGATGACCCTCAATTTTCAGACGTTTGGAAATGTATCAATGCCAGGAAGGTGAGTTATAGTTACGCACCCTGTTGCGGAATCCGGGTCGTCGCCTTTGGCTCCGATCCCGGCGTGTAAGGGAGAGGGCGGCGCGCTGTGTCGATTGAGAGAGTAGTGTACCAAGCGAAGCACAACGACACATCAATTTTCTCCCGCTACAATGCGGGCTGTGGTGGGGGATGAAATTATGTTGACCGGGAGTGAGCATGCCGTTTTCGCCGATCGGGGAGATTCTGGACGAGTTGAAGGCCGGGCGGCCCATCGTGTTGGTGGATGATGAGGACCGGGAAAATGAGGGGGATATCGTCTACGCGGCGGAGAAAGTCACGCCGGAGGCGATCAACTTCATGGTCACCCATGCGCGCGGCGTGGTCTGTCTGGCGCTGACCACCGAGCGCTGCGAAAAGCTGCATCTCCATGCGCAGGTCGAGCACAACACCGCTCAGATGGGCACCGCGTTCACGGTGACGGTGGATGCCCATCCGCGATTTGGGGTCAGCACCGGGGTGAGCGCAAAAGACCGGGCGATGACGGTGCATGTGGCGATTGCCGAAGATGCCCAGCCGCAGGATTTGCTGCGGCCGGGGCATATCAATCCACTCCGCGCGCGCGAGGGCGGGGTTTTGGTGCGGGCGGGGCAGACCGAGGGGAGCGTCGATCTGGCCCATCTGGCGGGTATGAAGTCAGCGGCGGTCATCTGCGAGATCATGCGCGAGGACGGCGAGATGGCCCGCCGTCCGGAACTGGAAACGTTCTGCGAGGTGCATCAGTTGAAGATGTGTACCATCGCCGACCTGATCAGCTATCGGCTGAAGCGAGAGCAGTTTGTGAAGCGGATCGAGACGATCATGCTGCCGACGAATTGGGGTTTGTTTAAGATGATCGCGTATCACAGCGAGATCGACGCTCAGCCGCATCTGGCGGTATGCAAGGGCGGCGTGGGCGATCTGGACGATGCCGGAAAACCGATCATTCACGAAGAGCCGGTCCTGGTGCGCGTGCACAGTGAATGCCTGACCGGCGATGTGTTTGGTTCCGGTCGATGCGATTGCGGCGCGCAGCTGGCGACGGCGATGCAGATGATCGAGTCAGTGGGGAAAGGCGCACTGATTTATCTGCGGCAGGAAGGGCGAGGCATCGGCCTGACGAACAAGCTGCACGCCTACGCGCTTCAGGAAAAAGGGTTGGACACCGTCGAGGCCAATGTGCGGCTCGGCCTTCCGGTCGACAAGCGGGACTACGGCATCGGCAGCCAGATTCTCCGCGACCTGGGCCTGCGAAAGCTGCGGATCATGACGAACAACCCGAAGAAAATTTACGGCATCGACGGCTTCGGGCTGTGCGTGGTCGATCAGATTCCGATCCGGATCGAGCCGGGGGAGTTTAATCGGGATTATCTGGCGACGAAGAAGGAAAAGCTGGGGCACACGCTTTAAGAATGGCCGGGTTTTTGTAGCATGGGCTTGGAGGGCGGCAGTCCCCTGCCGCCGCAGAAGCGATCGAGGGTGCGTGACACCTTCTGCAAAGCAGACATGGTACAATAGGTTGTGGTCGATGAAACTGGGGCGTTTTTGCTTCAAGGAGGAAGCGATGTCAGCGTTAACCACACGTCAGGCGGCGCGGGAACGGCTCCTTCGGCATCT
>JANXVV010000260.1 GCA_025351525.1 Humisphaera sp.
AGATGCCGAAGGAGCCGTTCCCGCGCCGCCTGACGTGTGGTTAACGCTGACATCGCTTCCTCCTTGAAGCAAAAACGCCCCAGTTTCATCGACCACAACCTATTGTACCATGTCTGCTTTGCAGAAGGTGTCACGCACCCCCTCGCGACTCTGCGTTACTTTTGGCCTGAAAAATCCGATCTTATTTCAGCATCACCCGTTTCTCGGCGATCAATTTCAAGAGGGCATGCTGCGGGTCCGCAAACTTCGCCGTACCCTCCTGCATGAGCGTATCCTCCATCTTTGCGGCATCCACTTTCTGATCGATCTCTTCCAAAACACTCGGCAACGGCATTTCATCCACATGGCTGGTGTACGTCTTGTGCAGCGCTTCGACCGCTTCGTTGGTGGCCGGGGGATTGGTTTCAATGTCGCTGCCGGCCATCGCTTCCACATACTTGTCGATCGGGTCCGACTTCTTTTTCGTGCCGGTGCTGGCGAAAATCATTTCCTGCTGCAGGCGAAGTTTTTTATCAGCCCAGAAGCGTTTGTTTTCGAGGTAGAGTCGCTTGGCATTGACAATGCCGACGAGTCCCTGGGCGGCGGGGCTTAGTTCGGGCACGTTCTTTTCCGTGTACACGTCCACGCGCGAAATGAAGATGCTGTAGACGCTCTTGAAATCGTCGAGGCCATTCTTGCGGCGCTGCGCCCCGCGCCAGATGGCATCCCGCGCGAGCTTGTATTGCCGCATGGAAAAAATCAGCGTGACGTTCAGCGTGACCCCGGCGGCGGCCAATTCTTCCAGTGCCCCCAGACCGGCGGCGGTCGCGGGAACTTTGATCATCCGGTTCCGATGGCCGGCGGCCCACTTCGTCCCCAACTCGACATAGCGTTTGGTGGCTTGATCGGTGGGGACGGGATTCGATTTGTCCTCCAGCAGCGGATCGAGCTCGAAGCTGACGTAGCCGTTGTTCCCTTTTTCCTTTTCCCAGACGGGTAAAAAAACCTGCTGTGCGCCGCGCACGAGCTGATCGGTCAATTCCCAGGCGATCGCGCTATCGTCCAATCCCCTGGCGACCAGCGCGGCGATCTTCTCATCGAACGCGCCGCCCTTGATAATGTCCGAGATGATGATCGGATTCGACGTGGCGCCGCTGGCGCCCAACGCGAAATTCTTCCCGACCAGTTCGGGTTCGATCGAATCGAGATAGAGCTTGGTGCCGGTGGCGATGAGCGATTTCAATGACATAAGGCGTCCTGGGTTAAGGGTGCGGAGATGAGTATAACCGAGAGTGGCTGATGGATGAACAAAATGATAAACCCGTAGGTCGAATGACGAATTCACGAAATTCGAATTCGCGAATCAATGACGACATTCAAATGACGAATGACGAATGACAAGTTCAGAGTTTCGTCATTCGTGATTCATCATTCGGATTTTATTCGCGTATTCGAATTTCGTCATTCGTGATTTTTTCAAAATACTCATCCACGAAATGCCGAAACACCACCTTCCACACTATGGTATACATTCTCGTGCCGCGTTTGGATCGCTTTCGGAGTCGACATGAAACAATGGCCCATCACCTTGACGACAACCGCCGTGCTGGTGGCGGCTTATTTTTTCTCGATCCATCGCTATCGAGTGAAGCACGCGTGGATGGAGCATCCGCCGACTTCCCAGCCTGCGACGGCCCCGGCGCCGGAACCGGAGAAACCGAAACTCACCGCGATGTTGCCGGATTCACCGGGCTTTTACAATCTGAATTTCACGATGCGGGTGGGGACGGAGTTCGTCTCGCGAAAGATTACCCTTCCCTGCCGGGTGTTCATCCCGCGCGACTACGACAAAAACAAAGATCCGCGATCGCTGCTGCTGTTTCTCCATGGAGAGGAATCGCGGGGAACCGACCTTGGACCCCTCGCGAAAACAGGCCCTGAGAAACGGCTGCATGAGGACCAGGGATTTCGCGATAATTTTCGATCGATCTGCGTCTCACCTTTGTGTCCGCCTGACGAGATATGGGACGATTCGGATATGGCCGCCGCATTGGTGGGGCTGGTGGACGAATTGGCCAAGGCGTTTCGCATTGATGCCGATCGCGTGTCGTTGTTCGGCACCGGTACCGGCGTGGCCGGGGCGTATCGCGTGGCGGCGGCGGCACCGGAACGCTTTGCCTGCGTTGTCGGCAGCGTCCCCCGAGGATCCACTCTGGGCGGCGAGGAAGCCACGAAGCTACGGCATCTCTATTCCTATGTCGTCGCGGCGCAGAACGACAAGCCGGGCTATGAGACGTATCTGGCAACGGTCGATTCGCTCGGAAAGGCAAAGGCCGATCTTCAATTCAAAACCGCCGGCAACAATGCCGTCGAGTGTGCCCAGTGGTTCTATTCCGACAACGCCACATGGGACTGGTTGAACAATCACAAACGTCGGACGCCGGACGAACGCAGGCAGCGCGATACGCGGGATGCGAAGGAATTGGCCGAGGCGATCGCCGCCATCCCCAAACTGCCGGGGCAGTACAAAATGAAGTACTCGACGTGGGTGGGGGATAAGAAAATCGACATCTCCTATCAACTGTCGTTGCCCCGAGGCTATGAAGCCGGCAAAACCGGTTGGCCGACGATTGTGTTTCTGGCGGGGGCCGGCGAGGTGAATCCCGATCTCTCCGCCATCAACAGTCATGGTCCCGGTGCGAAGATGCGCGATGATCCGAAGTTCAAAGAGTGGTTTCCGTTTATAATGATCTCCCCCGCGCACGACAATTCACCGGAGCAGGCCAAGGCGATCTGCGAGATTGTCGACGACCTGGAAAAGAAGATTCGGATCGATGCGGATCGAGTCTATGTGACTGGTTACAGCCTGGGCGGCACCACCACATGGACCGTCGCCACCGCCGGAGCCGACAAATTTGCGGCCATCGTGCCGATCAACGGGCGGGACCGTTGCTGGGACATCGCCGCCGCGCGCCTGAAATATTTGAGCACCTGGATCATTGTCGGCGGCGCGGATGGAGAGTTTTTCACAGGCTCGGTCCATATGAACTCCGTGCTGGCCGCTGCGGGGGATCAGGTGCATTTGACGGTGATCCCCGGGGAGGGGCATAGTTCTTGGCCGCGATATTACAATGATCGGCGGCTGTATGACTGGCTGTTGCAGCATAAGCGACCCACTCCGCAAGAGCGGGTTGCGCGGGACAAATACCCGACCACCGCGCCGGATCGAATGCTTGCGCAGGTCGATCGACATCCCGAGGTTCGCCAACCCGGCCATCACTGGCTGGAGTTCGCGACGAAGTTGGGAGGCAAGCCTTACAACCTGCGATACAGTCTGTACCTACCCAATGGCTATGAGGCTGGAACGGAGCGTTGGCCGATGCTGGTCTACCTTCACAATGACGAGCAGCGGTCGACGGATCAGTCGATGGTCTTCGTGTATGGAAACAGCGTGGACCCGAGGCAGGAGGGGAAGCCGCAGCCCGCGTTCCCGATGATCGGGCTTGCCCCGCAATTGCCGCAGGATCGACCATGGGGAGATGCGGAGGTTCAGAAGATCATTCTGGCCTTGATGGATGAGGTGTCGAAAAATGTTCGGATTGATGTGGATCGAGTCTATGTCAGCGGAGTACAGAGCGGTGGATCGGCGGCTTGGTCGTTCGCACTGGAGGCCCCCGATCGCTTCGCCGCGATCGCCCCTTTTCAGGGGGGGGCCGTTCGCCCGGAAGAGGCTGCAAAAAAGCTGAAATATCTGGCGGCCAGAGTGATCAGCCCCCAGAGCGATGGGGGTGCCGCGCAGGCGGCGAAACAAATGGTGGATGCCCTGCAGAAGACGCATGGAAACGCGGAGTTGGCGATGATTCCACAAGCGCAGGAGGCGAATCAATGGCAGCCGTATTATATGGACCCGGACCTGGTGAAATGGCTTCTGGCCCATCGGCGGTTGACGGCACAGGAGCGCAAAGCGTGGGATGATCGCCTGACGCAAACCTCAGCGCACACCGGCGGATGACCGATTTCTTTCCGTTCCCCGTGTGCCCACGGCGTCGTCAAGCGTTCCGATGAGCAGCAGTAACGCCGCGATCGGTTGAATCGATTTGAGGCGCGGCGTGCGAAGGACGGAGTGATGTCCGAACATGCCGGCGAACGGCGGGTACAGGAGCAGCAGGTAGCTCAATAGATAGAGGTATCCCGTCCACGAACTCAATGAAAGTCGTGTGGTGATGAGCAGCCAGCAAACGACCGGGGCGATCAGAAGGTACGTCATGGATTCGGTGGCCGGTCCGAACACGGTCATCCAACAGACCGCGAGAGTGAGCGTGAAAAAGTGGAGGCGCGCGGCAGGCCAGTGTTTGAGTCGGGCGATCAGGCAGAGCAGTGCCAACGCGGCAGCGGTTCCCAGTTCGATCAATCGATAGGTCTGCTGCACGATGGGGATGGATAGATCGTGCAGGAGGAACTGAAGATCGCGATAGGCATGGCCGGGCCCGTCCGTCGAGCGATCTTCAACCGTTAAATAATGAATCCAATGTTGGTAGGTGGCGGTCACATACGCGGGACGTTGAAAAAAATAGGGAAGCAGCAATCCGGCGGCGAGGAAGAGTAGAAGTCTCCCGCTCATCTTTCGCGGGTGAATGAGAATCAGGAGCAGACCAAGAGAGAGAGGATAAATTTTATAGAGGAATGCGCCGACGATGGCAATCGCTGCCAGCGAGAATAAATCGACTTGCACGGCGGTGATGGCGACCAATACAAAAGCCAGAACGAGGGCATTACTCTGGTCGCTGGCAATGTTACCAATTGTCAGCGGAAGCATCAGTAAGAAGAGAATGCCGCGCCTTGGGCCGGAGATCGGTTCGGGCGTTCCCTGCTTAAGCCACCACGACATCGCAGCGATCAGAGTGGTGACGCTCAGGATGCACCAGATGACCCCGCCGATGCGATTTCCCAAGGGCAGCAGGGGGATAAATCCGATGGCTACCAGCGGGCTATAGCGGAAGTCATAACTTCCTCTGGTAGCGTACAAATCAGAACCCCATACCCACCGCGACGCGGCTTCTGTGAAATTGGGATAGACGGTGTGTTTATCGGGCGACCCAATCAACCGCACGGCCGATACGATCAGCAGCAGCGACCAAAGAAAGACAGCCCACCGCTCGAAGTTGGATAATCCCCGCCATGCGGCGAGAATCTTTTGAGTACGCAATCGAACATCCTTCTATTGAGTAAGGTGGCATGGGCGTCCCGCCCGTGCATTTCTTCGGCAAATGAGCACGGGCGAGACGCGCATGCCACCTGCATTCAAAAAACTTAGCGCGTATACCGGTAGTAAAGATTGACCCAATTTTATACGGAAAGCGCTCTCGCCGATAGCAGGTTTTACGATGAAACCATTGCGCCGGCCATTCCACCGACTCGAAGTGCAAATGAGATGTTGCGACACATTCCGAGAGTTGGCAGATGTCCCGGCAATAGGCGATACTGCCTTTCATCGGAACAGTCGCTGAATTTCCATCGATTTTCCGCAATACTGCCGTAACACAGGCGTTATGCTGTCGACGGCTGATTCAGGCGTAGGCTGATCGTGAGTGAAGTGGCTGCTAATCCGGCATCGATGAGTGAACCTTTGCCCGTCATGGTCAAGCCATCCGCTGCGCCGAATCCGGTGCCGATGCCGAGCGATGAAACATTGCTGGCGGGAATGCGTTCCGGGCAGAAGGCATCGGGGGAGGCTTTGGTGGAGCGGTATTATTTGCCGCTCACTCGCTATCTGCAGCGTTTGACCGGCAGTGCCGCCCTGGCGGAGGAAATTCACCAGCAGGCCTGGTTAAGTGTTCTGGAGCATCTGGATCGATTTGAAGTCTCCGGTAAAACCAGTGCCGCAAGCGGTTTTAAGTCGTGGTTGTTTCGCATCGCGACCAATAAAGCGAATGATTATTGGCGGTCGATGGCTCGGGAAAAGTCGGCCAAAGCGGGTTTAAGGCTGGTGGTCGATCAGGAACTTCCTGCGGCGGATTATGGTTTGCAAGCGACGGAGCAGGAGCAAAAGTTACGGGCTGCCATCGGGCAACTGCCGGAAAATCAGAGACAGGTGCTGTTGCTTCGGTACTATAGCAACCTGAAATTTGTTGAAATTGCGGAAGTGGTCGGATGCCCGCTGAATACCGCGCTCGGTCGAATGCACAAAGCGATGCTGCGATTGAAAGACCTGATGGCCTGAGGAATTCCTATGATTAGCCTGCTCCATCAACTTGAAAATAACGAGGCGGTGCTTCTGCTTTATCTGGCCGGTGAAATGCCGGCGGAAGATCGGGCTGAAGTCGAGCAGTTGCTGACTGGTGATGCCGGTTTACGCCATGAACTGGAAGCGTTGCGTCACGCTGAGAACATGTTGACCCTGGCACTGTCCGAAGCGGATGGTCTGGCGATGCCGCCGGTGACACAATCGGCTAAAGAGGCGGCGGCGGTGCGGAGGGTGTCTCGGGCGATGGTGAAATTTCAGATCGAGCGACGCGAAAATGCGGTGGTGCAGGAACTCCAAGCCCCACCGCGTGCCCTTCGGTTGCCGTCGTGGAGTTACCCGTTTGCGACGGCGGCGATGATCCTCATCGGATGGGTCGCATACTGGGGTTTCACCGCCGGTGGGCCCAGTCATCGAGTTCGCCCCGAAGTGGCTGAATCATTCCCCGAGGATTATCGGTTTGACGGCGGTACGGTGCCCAATATGTTACCCGAGGAAATGGGGCCTCGCCGCTTTGCCTCACTCCCTTCCATGGGAGTGGAGGAAGGCGATATGGATCTCGTGGCGATCTCGGTGGGTTCGTATGATGTGTCATCGATGTTTCAACCGGAAAAGGAATAGGACTGACTTATGAAGGCGATGACGCTTACCATCGGTTTTTTGTGTGCCGTCCCGTTGATCGGATTGGCCGATCCTTCGGGCCCGCGCCCCGGCATGACTGCCGCAAAAGTCGCCGGCGATGCACCACGACCTGCGGACATCAAGGCCCAGCGCCGTTCCCTGCGCGATTTCACCCCTTCCGATGAACAGGTTGCCGACGCCGAGCGATTCTTCGAAACAAATTCCCCTCATCATTACCGGGCCTATAAGAGGGGTATGGAACGATCCAATTTGCACCAGTTTTTGAGAAAGTGGATTGCGCGCAACCATCTGGATCTCAAAGCGGTGGACAATACCGACCCGCAATTGTTCGCGATGAAACTCGATCAGTTGCAGATCGAGGACAGAGTTTTTGGGATCGTCGCCGATGCCCGAGAGAAGGGAACTTTGGATCGCGAACGACTCCGTATCGAACTCAAACCGCTCTTGAACGATCTGGTGGCCAAGCGGATGGAAGAAGCCGCCCACCGCATCGAGAGAATGAAGGTGGCCCTTCAGACGGAGCAGAAAAAGTTGGACGAAATGAGCGAACGTCCCGAATCGTGGATCGATGCCCGCCTCCTGGAGGAATTCGCACGGGGCGGAAGATTGTTTTCACCTCAGATGCAAGAGAACCGAAAAGGTGCCACCGCCCCGACCACGTCTGCCGCCGATTAGCCTTTCGAGCCTCCGCACCCGGAGGGAGACGCCCATGCCACCCGCTTCAAAAAATGCGTTTTCTTTCGTCCCCACCCTTGAAGATTTATGACGTTCAAAAAGATATCCACAGCGCTCTATCTTAGCTTGATGACCGGTTGCCGTGGCATTCCGACGGCCACCCCGGAAGAAATCAGAGTGCGCGACGAGTGGGCCGCAAGCATTCCGGCGGATGATCGGCGGCGGATTATGGAGGAGGCCAGCCATCATGGGGAATGGGGCGAAAA
>JANXVV010000283.1 GCA_025351525.1 Humisphaera sp.
CTTCTTCGGCGGTGGCGGAATGAGGATCGAAGTTTCCATGGAAAGTGAGAGAAGGTGGCATGGGCGTCTCGCCCATGCGTTTTCAATTCAAAAACATGGGCGAGACGCCCATGCCACCAAATGCAAACTACTCGAGCCAGATCTAAATTGCCGCATCCGCCGTCGAACCGCGCAACAGCGCCTCCCGATCCTTCCGCTTTTTCCGATACACCAGCATCAGATTGCGCGTATACGGAATCAACTGCGGCCCGTTGCCGCACAGCGCCACCCACTCGCGGCGATGGAGGAAATAGGTGAACAGCACCATCGTGCCAAACACGCTGAACCACCAGAAGATCGTCGGGATGCGGCTTTCACCATGCCGTTCGCTGTGAATCCACTGAATGAAAAATCGGCTGCCGAAAATCACGTTCCCGGACATGCCAAAGACAAACCACCAGCCTTCGGAGCCCAGTGTGGCCGGGGTGGAGGAAGCCGCGAGCATTCCGGCAAGGTGATAAACGAGAATCGCCAACATGGTGTGACTTCAACCCTCATTGTGGCACGGGCTTCCAGCCCGTGTGAGCGGTCCGACATCTATAAAAATATTTTGAAACTGAAGGGCTTCTTCGCAGTAGCGCCGTCAACACGGGCTGGAAGCCCGTGCCACGTTGAAGCCTTTATTCTGCCTTATCTCCCCTGCATAAATCCTTTAATCCCCTCCGCCACCGTCTTCACTTCCTCCTCCGTCAGCGAGGGGAACATCGGCAGGCTCAGGATTCGCCGCACGTAATCCTCCGTCTTCGGCAGGCTCGGCAGGGTGCCGTACAATTCCTCGATCGCCGGCTGACGATGATTCGGCACGGGGTAATGCACACCGGTCTCAATCCCCTTTTCCTTCAGATGTTTCCCCAGCGATTCACGCGTGTCGTGATCGTCCAGGCGAATGACGAACATGTGGTAGACCGTCTCCGTCTCCCCGGCAATGTCGACCGGCGGAAGCACGATCCCCTTCACGCCCGCCAGTTCCCGGCGATACCACTCGGCGGCCCGGCGTCGACCGGCATTCAGCTCATCCAGCACCTTCAACTGCTCGCGGCCCACGGCGGCGTTGATCTCGTTGAACCGCAGATTGTAACCCACCTTCTCATGCAGATATTTATCCTTGCGCCCGTGATTCCGCAGCATGGTCACTTTGCGGGCGATCTCCGGGTCCTTCGTCGCAATCGCCCCGCCATCGCCGTACACCGTGAGGTTTTTAGAAGGGTAAAAACTGAACGCCGCGTGTTCGGTGAAGCTACCCGCGCGCTGGCCGTGATATTTCGCACCGTGCGACTGGGCGCAGTCCTCGATGATCCACAGGTTGTGATCCTTCGCCAGCTTTTGAAACGCATTCAGATTCACCGGCCGGCCATACAGATGCACCGGCAGAATGCCCACCGTCTTTTTCGTGATCCGCTTCTTCGCATCTTCCGGGCAGATCGTGTACGTATCGTCAATGTCGCAAAACACCGGCACCGCCCCGACATGAATCATCGGCTCGATGCTCGGGAACGCCGTCAGCGACGGCACCAGCACCTCATCCCCCGGCTTCAATCCCTGCGCGATGTGCAGCAGATGCACCGCCGCCGTCCATGAACTGCTCAGCACCACATGCGGCACACCGAAGTACGCCGCCAGTTCCTTCTCGAATTCCCGGCACTCGGGCCCCAGAATATAGTTGCCCCCCTTCACGACCTCCAGAATACGGCGGTCGATCAGTTCACTTTGGTAGACGCGGGAAAGCGGAATCTTGGCAGCCATGGACGGGAACCTCCGGGACACCATCATGCGGGGAACGACCCCCACTTCGATGAAGGTGGGGTAGACGAACCGGTCATTGTCTTCAAATCCCGTTCGGAGGCAAGATTTGCCGGTAGGTGGATTCTCATCATCTTATCACTAGGAGCGGTTGTCCGGCTAATTGATTACAATCTTTCGATGCGTCTCTCCTTTCGGTCTTTCGTCTTAAGGAGTTGTGGCCACCTCATGGTCGCGACCTTTGTGCTTGGCGGCTTTTTATGGATCAGAAGCTACCGTTCCTGGGATCGCGTTCTTGTTGGAACGCACGGCTCGGGACTTACTTTTGTATCAGACGTGGGAAAATTGAGCGTCGAGTATTCTCATTCTGGCTCTGCTTTCAATTTCTTTACTTTTGACATTGGCTACGACAGCGATTTAAAGGGTAAAGCGATGAACCCCGCTTTGCGCGGCCGACGCGATCAAGTTTCGGATATGGATTATCACGTCGATCTTGCATGGATCGGTTTTGCAGCGGGCTCCACCTATTCCTCAGGCGGTTATATTTCGCCGCAGCTTGTCCCGTATGATTTGTATTTTTTGATTCCCTACTGGCTGATCACCTGCGCGGCGGGAATGGGAGCGTTATTCTGCTACCGCCATGAGGCTGGCCTGCGAAAAACCGAGTTCAAGATCTTCGCTTATGCAACACTGACGGTCCTGCTTCTGCTCTTCGTCAAGGTTGCTTCCCCCTGCTGCCTCTCCACCTTTTTTCTACTCCTTACGCCGACGATGGGGCGCTATTGGGAATCGATTCGAGGACGGAGCCGCTTTCCCAAAGGGCATTGTGATCGTTGCGGATACGACCTGCGCGCCACGCCGGACCGCTGCCCTGAATGCGGGACGATTGCCGCGAAAATTCCCAACCTCTCCCGATGGATGATTCGTCCATCCGGCAACTCCCGGAAGCAGCCTCCCTTTTTTGAATGAGGAGGGTGGTCGGCCCGCCGTTCTCCCGCACCACTTGTATCGGAGGCGGTAATGAGGATTATTCGCCTTACGGCAGGTGAGTCATGAACGTGGACCCGCTTCGCGCGCCCCGTCAATGCGGTCCTCGAACAAAACTGTCCCGCAACCGTGGATGCGGGGTTTAGAGGTCTTTTTCCTTCGATCGAACCGCGCGATCCAGTGAGACAATTCCGCCATGCCCAAATCCCTCTACAAAAACCTCACCGCCCAAGTCCTCCTCGCCATCGTGATCGGCGGCCTGATCGGCTGGAAACATCCCGCCTGGGGCCTCGCCCTCCAACCCTTGGCCGATGCGTTTCTCAAGCTGATCAAGATGGTCGTCGGGCCGATCATCTTTCTGACCATCGTCGTCGGCATCGCCAGCATGGGGGATCTGAAAAAGGTGGGCCGGGTGGGTTTGAAAGCCCTGCTCTATTTCGAGATCGTCACAACGCTGGCTTTGGCGCTCGGGCTATTGGTGGCCAACGTCGCCAAGCCGGGGGTTTCATTCCGGGAGAATCAGATCGCCGCCGCCACCCGGCCCGCGCTCAGCGGGGAAGAAAAGGCCAAGCTGGCCGATTATGAAAAGCAGGGCGAGCATCACAGCACCGTCGGTTTCCTGCTGGGGATTTTCCCCAACAACATCGTCACCGCCTTCGCCAATCCGGACGCCCTGCTGCAGATTTTGTTTTTCGCCGTGCTGTTCGGCCTGGCCCTCGCCAGCCTCGGCCCGGAGGCGGCGGGGTTGACCCGCATCTTCGAGCAGCTCACGCACGTGATGTTCCGCATCGTCGCGTACATCATGATCATCAGCCCGGTCGCCGCCCTCGGGGCCATCGCGGCGCTCGTCGGCAAGTTCGGCCCCGCCGCCATCGTGCCGCTGCTCAAACTGATCGCCTGCACTTTTTTGACGATGGTCCTGTTCATCTTCATCGTGCTCGGCTCGATCTGTCGACTCTACCGCTTCAGCCTGTGGCGGTATCTGGTCTACATCCGCGAGGAAATCTTTCTCGTGCTGGGCACCAGTTCCTCCGAGACCGCCCTGCCGCGCATCATGAAGAAGCTGGAACAGCTCGGCTGCAATCGCGACATCGTCGGCCTGGTCATCCCCGCCGGTTACTCTTTTAATCTCGACGGCACCAGCATCTATCTCTCGGTCGCCGTCCTGTTCATGGCCCAGGTCGCCGGGGTCCATCTCGGCCTCGGCCAACAACTGTCGATCATGCTCGTCCTGATGCTCACCAGCAAAGGCGCTGCGGCCGTCACCGGCGGCGGATTCATCACCCTGGCCGCCACCCTCTCCTCCACCCGCGTGCTACCCCTGGAAGGCCTGGAACCCCTCTTCGGCATCGACCGCATCCTCAGCACCGCCCGGGCCCTGACGAACCTGATCGGCAACGGGGTCGCCACCATCGTCGTCAGCAAGATGGAGGGTGAATTCAATGAGGCGAAGTACCAAGCCGCCATCGCCGGAACCCCTTATGAACTGACGCCGGCGGCAACGCAGTCCTGAACCTTTGTCGACTCCCGAAGAGACTTTCCCGACCCTCCCGGAGACCTTCCCGAGTCTCTCGGAAACCTTCCCGACTCTCCCGGAGACCTTCCTGAGTCTCCGGAAGACTTTCCCGAGTCTCCGGGAGACTCTCCCGAGTCTCCGGGAGACTCTCCCGACTCCACGCGAGACTCTCCCGACTCCACGCGAGACTCTCCCGACTCCACGCGAGACTCTCCCGACTCCACGGGAAATTTTCCGGGAGACTGCGCCCGCCGATCCAATCCCCCCTGCCACCGGCCCGAAAGGCTGTATTTCCGGACGAACCTTTCCCACGCCTCCCCACCGCGTTTTTATCAGCCTCCCGAGGCTCCCGCAAACGCCAAGGGTCCGCGCCCGATCCCGCCTGAAGCAAGACCGCGCCGCCGCACCCCCGATACGGAATCGCACTACAACGCAAACCCACCGCAGACTCTCCGGCTTGAAGGTGGCATGGGCGTCCCGCCCCTGTGCGGCGGTACCCCGCCGCTTGGGCCGGTACTCCGGTTTCCCTCCCGGTACAGGGGGGTTCACCAAGGCGTGGCGATTCCACGAGCATCGATCTTTCCCTCTCGCCGCGCTCCCGCCTCCAGCCCGCCTGCCCGCCGTTCACCCCACCCCCGGGGAGGAAACCGGACGGGGAAACACACCCCCGCATCGCGCAGCGATTCAGAATGGTGGGGGGCGGATGCGCGGTCTTGTCTTTTCGGCGGGCGCAGGGCGGAAGCGTCATCCGGACGGAGAATCACGAAGGACGAATCACGAAGGGGCAAGGGAGGGCGGCAGGGGAATCCGGCGAACCGCCCTCGACGCCCGACCACCGCGTTGTCGCCGCCGGGAGCGGGGGATGGGATGGCAAAAACCTTTTGGGAGAAACTCACGCGATCGCATCGATATCGACTCGGTTTCGGTCTCTGCTGTTCCTTGCCGCGCTCCCGGGGATGGCACTGTCCACCCGCGCCGAGAACGTACTTTGGACTACCCACTCCGACGCCGGCCAGAAAGCCTACAAGGCCGGTCACTATGCCGAGGCTGAGAAGCTTTGGATGGCCGCGCTTAAAGTGGCGGAAGAATCCGGCGCTCAGGATGCTGATGCCAAAAGCAACCGTGAACGAAGATAACGGCATCGCGGGACCGAAAAACCATATCAGGCCGGCCGGGCAGAGCACGAACGTGGAGCCGATATCGGTAGCCCAGCGAATGGACAAGTCGACGGACCGTCAGCTCCGGCGATGTATCCTTGCACCGAACGCGTGCCATGCGTTCGCTCCGCTCCGCTGGCGTCAGACTATCCATCTCGATAGAGTCTAAGGAATGGCGGATATTGATCCAGAAGGAGAAATGGTTCCCCCCGGTGTCGTTGTCGCCCCAACGCACGCGGCATCCGACCCCCATCATTTTGAGTTTGATTTGGACACAGGCATCCGCGACCAAGCGGTCCAAAAACTTGAGTCGAGTCCGCTTCTTGATCTCAGGCGGGGCGTGGGTCCGAAAGCAAGCGGCATTTACGCGCTGTACTTCAAGGGCAAGCTTGTATATGTGGGTAAGGCATCCAAGGGAACCACCAAGAGCAAGCGGACCCTGCGCGCCCGGCTCAGCGAACACGTTGCGAAGATCAGCGGACGACGCAACATAAGCCTGGCGAACCTGAAGTGCCGTTACCTGACCTTTGCAAGCGACTGGTGGGTATTCGCAACCGAATTTGCGTTGATTGCGCACTACCATCCCGAGTGGAACGAAAGTGGGTTTGGAAGCAAGGTGCCGGGAATTGGAAGGCCTGGAACGAGTCGCGTCAGCCGCTGGAACGAGCAGTTCCCCAAGGTTTCCTAGCACACCATCGAGAAGCAGTTTACAGAATCCCCGATTTGGTTAAAGACCAATTTTGAGAGCGAAGTCTCAACCTATCACCGGGGATGGCGACTTGCGGCGAGCTTGAGGCGCTGGATCACATGATCGGATTTAACGATCGTTTCACGCAAAGGTTTTGCCACTGCCTCGCCCAGCAAAACAGGCACTGCATTTCCCAACTGCCTCATGGACTCCGTCCAAGAACTCGCAAAGCGCCACTCATCGGGGAAGGTCTGAATGCGGGCGCATTCGCGGATGGAGAAGTAACGCACGGAACCATCTGGCAATCGCAGTGTGTTCTCTCCGCCGGGGACGCCATGGTCGCCGGCTTTCAACGCCTTTGCGGGCTCATCCAACGCACTACCCGTATGGCCTGCATAACTTCGGGCTCCGGGGTTAAGATAGTGATTTGCCGTCTTGGGACACGACCGGCCCGAAGCGACTTTCGGCAGGTCCGCAATCGCGTCACGCACCGTGCGCCACGGCCGCAGCATCGTTTCTCTCCAAAAGCCATCGAGCCGCGTCAACTTCGCGCGCGCGTCACGCGGCATCGGCGGGCGGTCTTTCCTGGCAACGCGATGGCGTTCCCAGTATTCGCCGCTCACCCATTGGTCATGCAGCAACGCGCCCTCTTCATGGGTTTTGTCAGGCATCGAAAACTCAATGGCCAAATCGGACCGAACGCCGACGATCAGGACTCGCCACCGATGTTGCGGGACGCCGTAATCCGCCGCGTTGAGTAACCGATACACGACGTTGTAGCGAAGCCCGGCGTGCTTGCCGCTCGTCGCAAACTTTTCCAGACGCGCAATGTGGTCCGTCCACTCCTCGTCCCCTCTCACCTTAATGTCGGGAAAACGAAGTTGAAGGATGATGTAGCTGTAGTAGTTGGCGAAGGTCTTGCGGAGCAGCCCTCTTACATTCTCGAAAATGAATGCCTTCGGGCGAATTTCCCGGATCGCGCGCACGGCTTGGGGAAACATGTTCCGGTGGTCGTCCTGGCCCAGATGGTTGCCGCCAAGGGAGAATGGTTGACAGGGTGGCCCACCTGAGACGAACTCGACGCGGCCTTGATATTGTGCGAAGTCATGCGCGATTATGTCCCCCTCTATGATTTTCCAGTTGTCGGCATGGCCGAAGCCCGACTGCGCGTTGAGACGCAGCGTATCGCAGGCGTTGCGGTCCCATTCGATGACCGCTTCATGCTCGAAACCCGCGCGGGCCGTGGCAATCGCCAAACCACCCGCGCCGCCGAACAATTCGAGTGACCGCATTCTGCTCCTCGTTCCTGACCATCATTGGTCCCTGTCGCGATTTTAGCGTAATCGCACAATATCGGAAAGTGGATTTCATGGAATGGCGGCATTTGTTCAGCAATGAACAAACTTTGTATCGCGGATGAGTGATTTGGTTACAACACTTGCCATCCCATACGAGCCGCACATTTCACCCAGCATTGAATCATTGGTTATTCATCGTTGATTTGTCAATTTCAACTTCTCCATCGCATGTTGCTCGAAGGCCACCTGACAATAGAGAGCGGCATTGAGGGTTTCCATCCGCTTTCGGGGCTGCTGGTAATACGCCGGGTCAACCTCGACGCCGCCGACAGCGTCACAATCATCTTCACTTGACCTGATTCAGCGCATCCAGCGCCCGAATCAATTGCTTGGCCACCTGGATCTTCTGCTTGTCCTGCTCCGCATCGGGTTGATTGGCGGCCACGTCCAGGTACCGCCGCAGGAATGCCTTCCCCTGCTGCTTGCCGGCATTGGCGTAGCTTTGGCCCAGTTGAAACAGCGCCTCCCCGCTCGGCGGTTCGGCGGCGGCGGCGGCCCGCAGGGCGGATTCGATCTCGCCCGTCAGCGCGGTGTCGTTCTTCCCCGCGAACGCCGCCGCGAGATCCAGGTACATCGCCCCGGCGGTTTTCGGCGATAGCGCTGCGGCCTTATCGAACACCGCCCGGGCCTGATTCGATTGATTCTGCGCGACCTTCACCTGCCCCACCACTTCCCACACCAGGGCATCCTTGTCATTGAGCTTCAGCGCTTCCTCACTCGCCTGCTGAGCCTCGGGCGTTTGGCCGAGGGCAAGATGGCTGAGGGCTTTGTAGGCCAGGACCAAGCTGTTTTTCGGGTCGATCGTCAGCGCTTCTTTGTATTGGACGAGGGCGGCTTTGTGATCGCCCGCCGTCGCCAGCTTTTTCCCGGCGGCGAAGGGGGCATCGGCGGAGGCGTCCGGAGCGGCATTGGATTTCAGCTTCAACGCCGTCCGCACCGTCTTGCGGTCTTCGCTGCGCAGCGGCATCTCGGTCGACTCGTAACCGATCAGATGGGACGCCAGCACATAGCTCCCGGCCGGGTCCAGATCGACCGCCGTGAAACGGCCCACCACATCCGTCTGCAACTCGCGCGCGCCGGGTTTGTCCAGGCGGCGCAGCGTCAGCGTGGCCTGGGCGATCGGTTGGCCGGAGGGGTCGGACAACTCGCCGCGCAGTGTATCGGCCCCGATCGGCTCGCGCGGCACAAGCGGTTCAGCGATCGAAATCTCGACCGCCGGCGTGAACGCGATCAGATCGCGGGTGACTTCGTGCATCGCCATCGATCCATCCGCGCGCTTGCCTTTATCCGCGATCGTCTCTCGCACCAATCCGACGCCGCGCGCAAAATAGCGGTACGATTGCCGCTGCACATCCCCTTCGGCCCCCCCTGTTAGAAACAGACATTGGGTGGCGAATTCACCCGCCTCGGTTTTGATCGTCTGGCTGCCGAGGCAGGTGATGTAGGTTGAATCGGCCTTGTCGGTCGCATTCCAGGCCTCGCCGCTTCGCGGCCTGGCGGTGAGGATCTTCTGTGCCTCCGCGAACATCACCGTCTTGCCATTCTCCCGGCGACCTGCGGCATAGACACCATCGGATTTGATCTGATATATTTCCGAGTCGATGGAGGAGAAAGTCTGGCGATTCACCGTGAACGGCTCCCCGGCGGTCAGGGTTTGCACGAACGGTTTGTCGGGCTTGTCGTTGGTTTCCGAGGTGACCAGATATTTCCAAATCGTTCCCGCCGTCACGGGGAAACAGGGGTGGACGGGCTGCGCCGGTTGGGTGGCGGGCGCGTCGATCCCCGACATTGAACATGCGCAGACGGTGAGCACCAAAGCCACAAGGCCATTGAAGCGGCGGGCAAGCATCGCGGAACTCCACGGGAATGACGACCCTACGAACCGGTGCCGTTTCCACAGCTGGTGAGGACTACCGATCGGCGTTACAATACCATCTTTTCAACCGCGCGGGCAAATGCGCGCCCCGCCGGTACTGGTTCAGATTGTGGTGCGGG
>JANXVV010000395.1 GCA_025351525.1 Humisphaera sp.
CCGAAAAGTGGAGGCGTATCTTGCCGGGGGTTTCGGCCTGGTGTGGGTGGTGGATCCGGAAACGAAAATCGTTTTTATCCATCGTCCGGATGGCTCCGTGGCGAAACTTCAGGAAACCGATGAGATCACCGGGGAGACGGCGCTGCCCTCGTTCCGCTGCAAGGTCGCGGAGTTCTTCAGAAGGTGAGCCAATCCCGGCCCTTCGTGCCGACGCTACACTCGGGCGTTGCGCCCCTGCGTTCACTTCGCCGCCTTCCGCTTCCCTCCCTTCCCCTTGCTTCTCGGCTCCCAGATCTTTTTCGACGGATCATCCGATCCCTCCGGCGTCCAACTGCTGCCGCTCCTGATCGTCGGCACGCCTTTCATCTCATTCAACTTATCCCGCAGCTGCGCCGCCCGCTCGAACTCCAGGTTGCGCGCCGCCTCCAGCATTTCCTCCTCCAGCAGCTTGACGATCTCCGTGGTGTCGTACTGCTCCTCGTTCGCGCGGATCGCATCCTGCGCCACCCGGCGGGCTTTCACCTCCGACTCGATGCCGCTGCGGATCGCCTTCTGAATCGTCTGCGGAGTGATGCCGTGATCCTCGTTATATTTCCGCTGGATGATGCTGCGGCGAAGCGTCTCATCCATCGCCTTCTGCATCGCGGGCGTGATCGTGTCCGCATACAGAATCACCTTCGCGTTCACGTTCCGGGCCGCGCGGCCGATCATCTGAATCATGGATGTTTCGCTGCGCAGGAACCCGGCCTTGTCCGCATCCAGGATCGCCACCAGCGACACCTCCGGCAGATCGAGCCCTTCGCGGAGCAGGTTCACACCCACCAGCACGTCGAAATCCCCGTTGCGGAGATCGCGGAGAATCTCCACGCGCTCGAGGGTTTGAATCTCACTGTGCAGATACCGGCCTTTGAATCCCGCCTCCTGAATGTAGGCGGATAAATCCTCGGACAGCCGTTTGGTCAGCGCCGTCACCAGCACGCGCTCCCCGTTCGCCACCCGCTCCTTGATCTGCGCCAGCAGATGCGGAATCTGCCCCTGCGCCGGCTGCACGAAAATCTCCGGATCGATCAACCCCGTCGGGCGGATCACCTGCTCCACCACCTCGCCCCCGGTTTTCTCCAGTTCAAACTTGCTCGGCGTGGCGGAGACGAACACCACCTGCTGATACATCTGCTCGAATTCCTCGAACTTCAACGGCCGATTGTCCATCGCGCTCGGCAGGCGGAATCCATGCTCCACCAGCGTCTCCTTCCGCATCCGGTCCCCCGTGTACATCGCCTTGATCTGGGGAATGGTCACGTGCGATTCATCGATGATGAGCAGAAAATCCTTCGGGAAATAATCAATCAGCGTGTACGGTTTCTCCCCCGGCTGTCGGCCGTCCAGATGCCGGCTGTAGTTTTCAATCCCCGAGCAGTAGCCCACCTCCTGAATCATCTCCAGATCGTATTTGGTGCGCGCGAGCAGCCGCTGCGCTTCCAGCAGTTTGCCCTGGCCGCGCAGCCGCATGACGCCCACCTCCAGCTCGTCCTTGATCGACTGCACCGCCGTCCCGACCCGGTCTTCGGGCATCACGTAGTGGACCGCCGGGTAGATGAACACCTGCTCTTCGTCTTTCAGAATCTCCCCGGTGAGCGGATTGGTCATCTCGATGCGGGTGATCTGGTCCCCGTCGAATTCGATGCGGTAGGCAAACTCCTCATACGAGGGCCGCAGCTCCACCACATCGCCGCGCACGCGAAACGTGCCGCGCTTGAAGTCGATATCATTCCGGGCGTATTGCAGATCGATCAACCGCCGCAGCATGTCATCGCGATCGGTCGGCTCGCTCTTGCGGATCGGCACCACACTGCGCTTGTATTCGATCGGCGAACCGAGCCCGAAGATGCAAGACACGCTGGCGACCAGCAGCACATCGTCGCGGCTGACCAGATTGCTGGTGGCACTCAGCCGCAACCGATCCAGATCATCGTTGCGGCTGGCATCCTTCTCAATATAAATATCCCGCTGCGGAATGTACGCTTCGGGCTGATAGTAATCGTAGTAGCTCACGAAATACCCCACCGCGTTGTTCGGGAACAGCTCCTTGAACTCTTCATACAGCTGCGCCGCCAGCGTCTTGTTATGGCTGATGACCAGCGTCGGCCTCTGCACCCGGGCCACGGTGTGGGCCATGGTGAACGTCTTGCCGGAACCGGTGACGCCCATGAGGGTTTGGTACTTCTCCCCCCTTAAAATTCCCTGCGTGAGTTTGTCGATGGCCGCCGGCTGATCCCCCTGCGGCTGGAAAGGGCTGACGACTTCAAATTTCGGCATAAATTCCTCGCTCGGCTTGGAGTGTTCAGGGCAACTTGCGATATGATATACCCGTCAACAGAGGTTAGCCCATGAGTACGATCACAGCGGACGCGACCGTCACACCGGAAGATTTGCTTCAGATGCCGGACAGCATTCAGTATGAACTGGTGGACGGTCAGTTGGTGGAGCGGCATATGGGAACTGAATCGAGTGAGATCGCACTGCGAATCGCGTTTCTCATTACGCTGTTTTTGCGAGCGCATCCCTTGGGCAGGCTGTTTGGGTCTGACGCAAGTTATCAGTGCTTCCCCGACCAGCCCAAAAAGGTGCGAAGGGCCGATGTGGGTTTCATCGCATTCGATCGTCTGCCCAATGGTCGCGCCCCCAAAGGACATTGTCGCGTCGCCCCCGACCTGGCGATTGAAGTGATCTCGCCCAACGACACCGCTGAAGAAATCGAAGCAAAAATAGCCGAGTATCTCCACGCCGGTGTGAAACTGGTCTGGGTGGTCAGCCCCGCGACGCGGTCGGTCCGCATCCACCGCCCGCGCACCGCGCCCGCCGGTTCCATCTCGCTGCTGATCGAAAGCGACGCGATCACCGGCGAAGAAGTTCTGCCGGGCTTCTCGTGCCGGGTGAGTGAGTTCTTCGAGAATGCCTGATCCGAAATGTCCCGCCCTTTCCCTCCGTGCCGGGCCGGGCCGAACCCGCCACCCCTCTCCCTGCACCCGCCCGAATTTGATTCCCCCGCGCCTCGCCGTCTTCCAAACCCGAGTCCAAGACTCCCAAACCCGAGTCTGAGACTTCCAAACCCGAGTCCAATACTTCCAAACCCGAGTCTGAGACTTCCAAACCCGAGTCTGAGACTTCCAAACCCGGGTCTGAGACTTCCAAACCCGGGTGAAACGCTTCGGGCCGCGCGAGGGACCCCGCCCTGCCACGCTCCCGACCGCCGATTTTCC
>JANXVV010000434.1 GCA_025351525.1 Humisphaera sp.
TGATGCAGGGGATCGTCAAGAGCGATCCGTTTCAAAAGCGACGTGCGGAGTGAGGTGGCATGGGCGTCTCGCCTATGCCACTTAGGAACGGGCTCGAAATAACTTCCGCATGAGGTTCGGGTGCCACAGGTCTCGGAGTACCGCGACCTGTGGCACCCGAACCTCATGCGGAAGTTATTTCGAGCCCGTTCCTAAGTGGCACAGGCGAGACGCCCATGCCACCTCACTCCGCACGTCGCTTTTGAAACGGGTCGCTCTTGACGATCCCCTGCATCAGGCTCGAGAAACGGTAGTTATTCTGTTTCACCGAAGCACAGATGTCGTCGATCGTACACTGATCATATGGCTCAATACCGCGCCCGATCGCATACGTTAGCATTTTCGTCGCCAGACACCGGACGAATCCATCCTTCTTTTCCAGAATCGCATTTTTAAGATCCTCCGGCCCGTTGATCTTATGCCCGCCGGGAAGCACACCCGAGGTGTCGATCGTGAAATTTCCCTCCTTGTCGCGCCATTCCCCGATGGCGTTGTAGTTCTCCAGGGCAAACCCGATCGGATCCATGCGCTTATGGCAGGAAGCACAGGTCGGGTCGGCGCGATGGGCCTCCAACCGCTGCCGCATCGAAGCCGAATCAAGATCCTTCTTCTTCTCGCTCAGTGACGGCACATCCGGCGGCGGTGGAGGCGGCGGCGTGCCCAGAATCGCCTCCAGAATAAACTTGCCGCGCTTGACCGGTGAAGTTCGGCTGGGCATCGCCGTTACTGTCAGCACGCCCGCCATCGTCAGCACCCCGCCGCGATGGTTGGCTTTCGTCAACGGCACCTTGCGGAACGCCTCGCCCGTCACGCCCGTAAGCCCGTAAAAAGCCGCGAGCTTTTCGTTGACGAAGGTGTAATTCGAGTCGAGCAATTCCAGCAGACTGCGATCCTCGGCGATGATCGCCTGAAAATACGTTTCGACTTCCTTCTTCATCGAAGGTCTAAGTGCCCGGAAATCCGGGAAGCGTTTGACGTCGACGTCATAGTCATCCAGCACGCGCAGTTCGAGCCATTGGCCTTCAAAATTGGTGGCGAACGCCTGGGCCTTGGGGTCGGCCATCATCCGCTTGATCTCGGCATCAATCACGCCCGGTTGATGGAGTTTCCCGGAGGCGGCGGCGTTGAAAAGCGCCTCATCCGGCATCGTGCTCCAGAGGAAGTAACTCAACCGCGACGCCAGGGCATAATCGCTGATCGCAAAAGTCTTAGCGGTCAGCCCGGCGGGAGGCGCTTCAATTCGATACAAAAAGTGAGGCGAGCAAAGCACCGCCGCCATCGAAGTCTTCAATGCCTTTTCGTATTTATCACCGGAAGTTCGGGCGGCGACGAAAAGCTTCGACAGCCGGGCGATCTCGCTGTCGGTGACTGGCCGACGAAAGGCCCGGGTGGTGAATTTCTGCAACACCTTTTTGGCACAGACCTCATCGGTGCCATCGCGAGGGGCCATGGCAAACACGAGTTTTTTCTGAACGTCGCCCGGAGGCGGAGCCGGAAGTTTCTCGGCGTTTTTCGGCCCGTCGATGGAGAGCGATTCCACCATCAACTTCCGCACCACCGTTTTTTGCGGGTTGCTCTTGTTCGCAAACTCATTCAGAAACGCCACGCCGATCCGATGATCCCCCGCCCGCAACGGCACCGAAATCTGATCCACCTGCGGCGTCTCCTTGATCGCCTTCACTTCAAACAAACGCGCGTTCGTCCCATCCACGCGAATCGCCATGCGCACCGGATCAGGGCCGACCTGCTGACCAAACAAGCGCACGCGGATCTCATATTCACCGGTCGCGGGAATCGGTTCCTTGATGAACAATTCCCCGTTCGACGACAGCACCCATGCGGTGTCATTGGTCGCGTAGCCCCCGGCGGTGCTGGTCAGCTTCGCGCCGTCATATTTCACCATCTGCCGTTTGGGCCCCTCGGTCACAATCGCCTTATCCAGCGATGTCTCGGCGGCGTACAGATATTTTTCCGCCAGCAGCGGTGACATCGAAAGCACCTCGGCGATGTTGTCAAAACCGTACCCCGTGTCATCCGCCGGGAAATCGGCGGCGGGTTTGAAATCGACCCCGAGCAGATCGCGAATCGTGTTGTTGTACTCCGCCCGGTTCAACCGCCGAATCGTGACCTTGCCCGGATCGCGCGGGCCGCTGCAA
>JANXVV010000447.1 GCA_025351525.1 Humisphaera sp.
GGTGGCATGGGCGTCCCGCCCGTGCAATTTTTCCGAGAAGAAAAAAGGCATGGGCGAGACGCCCATGCCACGTTCAACCTTATCTGCGGGTGACAATCATGGCGGACTATTACATTGCCCTCGGTGGTGTGCAGCAGGGCCCTTTCCCCGGTCACGAATTACCGTCGCGGGGGATGCGCCCGGAATCGCTGGTCTGGTGCGAAGGGATGGGAGATTGGCAGCGCGCGGAAAACGTGGCGGAATTGGCGGGACTGTTTCCTACTCGATCGCCAGCGATGCCGCCACCGATGGCACAGACCTATCCACCTCCGATGGCGTCCTACGCGGGTCTTCCGCAATACAACCCGGCCAGCAGCAATCGCGTGGCGGCGGGGGTATGCGGCATCCTGCTCGGCGGCCTGGGCGTTCATAAATTCATCCTGGGAATGACCGGCGCGGGAATCACCATGCTGCTCATCACCATCCTCACCTGCGGCGTCGGCGGCATGGTGATGCACGTCATCGGCATCATCGAAGGCATCATCTATCTGTCGAAATCCGACCCCGAATTTCATCAGATCTATGTCGTGGAGAAACGGTCGTGGTTCTGATGAACGCGACGCGAACGACGCATCTGGCCGCCGTCAAAACGGTGGTCATCAAATTGGGGTCGCAGTTGCTTTCGGATTCGGAGCGACGACTCGACACCGATTATCTGGCGGCGATGGCCACGCAGGTCATTGCTCTGCGCGAGCGGGGCGTCCGGGTGACGATCGTCAGCAGCGGGGCGATCGCCGCCGGTCTGCGCGAATTGAATCTCGCCAGGCGACCGACTGATTTGGGCAGGCTTCAGGCGGTGGCGGCGGTGGGGCAGCGCAAGCTGATGGATGCGTGGGCCGCCGCGTTTTCCCCGTGGAAACTTCCCGTCGCCCAGCTTTTGCTCACGCGCGAAGATGTGGATGATCGCTCACGGTTCCTGAATGTGCGCAACACGATTCACGCGGTGCATGAATTGGGGGCCGTTCCGATTCTGAATGAAAACGACACGATCAGCACCGATGAACTGGCGGCGATCAGCTTCGGCGACAACGACATTCTCGCCGCGATGGTGGCGCACGCGCTCCAGGCACATCTGCTGGTGCTGCTCAGTGTCGTCGATGGTTTGCTCGATGCGAAGGGCGATCCCGTTCGCCTGGTCGAGAACATTGAAGACGCGCTCAAACTGGTGCGCGTCGAGAAAAGCGCGCTCGGCAAGGGGGGGATGAATTCAAAACTGATGGCCGCCAAAACCGTCACGGATGCCGGCGAGGCGATGGTGGTCGCCGATGGTCGAATGTCGGATGTGTTGACCCGCCTGCTGGATGGGGAAGAGGTGGGGACGCTGTTCGTGCCGTCGGCGAAAAAGCGCAGCTCGCGCAGTCGATGGATTGGGGCGGCCAGACCGGTGGGGGTGATCGTCGTGGATGAGGGAGCCGTCAAAGCGCTCGTGGAAAAAAAACGCAGCCTTCTGCCGGCGGGGGTGGTGCGAGTCGAAGGCGCGTTTCATCGCGGGGATCTGGTGTCGATCCAATCGCCTGCAGGGGAGACGATCGCGCGCGGGTTGAGCAATTACGGTGCGGAGCAGGTGGCGCAGGTGCGTGGCCGCAAGACGGCAGAAGTGCGCGAGTTGCTGGGTGAGTTTGCTTACGATGAAGTCGTTCATCGGGACAATCTGGTGATTGATTCATTTTAGCGAATGGGTTGAAAATGGTTTTTGGAGGGCGGTCGTCTTCGACCGCTGCGGCGACGGCAGAGAACTGCCGTTTTCCAGGCACTCTTTTTTAAGCATTCCGCCTAACTTCTGCGGGCGATCCGTGTCTTTCATTTCAGAAGCACGGCATTCAACAAACCGCCTGCTGAAAGGACTTGCCCCATGAAAAACGCAGCCGTCAAAATCATTCTCGGAACGCTGGTGCTGGGCTTGATTCCCAGCTTCGCGTTCGCGGAACGTCGCGGGTACGAACGTCACGATCGATACAGCTCTCACGATCGGTACGATCATCACGACTATCGCGATTCCTATCGCGGTCGCGGCGGGTTCAATTTTTCGTTCGGTTTCGGAAGCTACTATCCCGATTCGTACAGCTACTACAGCGAACCCTACTATCCGAGCTATACGTATCGATATGCGCCGGACGATTACTACACGGTTCCGCGCTATTACGATGCACCATCGGTTCGGTACTACGATTATGATCGGCCTTACTATCGTCGCGATGGGTACTACTACCGGCGGTGAAATGGAGTGGGATCTCTTAGAACATGGTTAAAAACACAGCGGACACTGTCGTAGCATGGGCTACGGCAAATCCAGCCGTGTTTTTAAACATGCTCTTAAAGAAATGCCGGGATGTCTCGCATTGAGACATCCCGATTTTGATGCGTTTCATTCTTGAAACGCGTTCACTGGTTTGGGTCGGGAATATGGGGTGGAATCCCTTGCTGCAGTTTGTGTTTTGAAATAGGAAAGCATGGGCGGGACGCCCATGCCACCTTTAATTCTTGGTTAGTTGCGACACCTTTTCCTGCGGCTTCTGGGCTTCGGTGGACAATTGGATGGCGGCCTCATTGACGGCGTGAACCATCGCGCCTTCCACCACGCGCTCGCCGGGATTGGCGATGATTTGCTCGTCGCCGGTCAGGCCGCTGACGATCTCCACCTCATTGCCGTAGTCTTGTCCCAGCGTCACTTTCTTGAAGTGCACCACGCCATTCTGCAACACCGCCAACTGCGTGCCGTCGGCATTGGTGACGAGCGCCGGGGCCGGCACCATCAGCGGTGGCGTGTCCCGGCTGATCGTGAAACTCACCTGCACATACATCCCAGGCAACAGTGAAAATGATCCGTCCGTCTCCTTTGGATTCGGAACCTTCACCTCGGTCAGCAGCGAGCGATTCATCGGGTCGAGATAGTTGGTCGTGCCCATCACCTTGCCGATATAGATCTGCCCGGGCCGTTCGCGCACGGTGATCTTTGCCTCCATGCCTTTCTTGATCTGCAACGCCGCCGATTGCGGCACGTTCACAAAGGCCCGCAGCACATCATTCTGCGCGATCTTGAACATCGGCTTCACATCCGTCGCGGCCGGGTTGGCGAGGATCAATGATCCGACATCGTATGCCCGCCCGGAGCAGACACCTGAGAATGGAGCCATCACCCGTTGAAAGCTTTTCATCTCCGTCAACCGCCGCACATTCGCTTCCGAGGCCGCGACGTTTGCTTTGGCGGATTCCAGATTGGCATCAGCGGCGGCCAACGCGGCCTGCTTTTCATCCAAGTCCTGGAGCGAGACACTGTGCGACTCTTTCAACGACACGAAACGATTCAGTGTCACCTTGGCCAGATCGCGGTCGGTCATCGCCTTGCTCACGGCGGTCTTCGATTGCATCAGCGCGGCCTGACTCTGCCCGAGTTCCTGATCGATCTCCGGTGAATCGATGTCGGCCATCAACTGCCCGGCTTCCACATGCTCGCTGATGTCAACGTAATACTTTTTAAGGTAACCGGTGGTGCGGGCGAAGATCGACACCTCCTGCCAGGGGCGAAGATTTCCGGGAATCACGACATTCACCTCCACCGGCGCACGGCGGGGTCGGGCCACGTTGACGGCCACCGGCGCGTTGGCTTGACCGGTCGCATCGCTCGTCAATTCCTTCGATTGATGAAGGCGGGGGATGATGCCGGTGAGCAGCAGGACTGCGAGCAAGACGATGGCGACGCAAGCCGCCAACAGCACCCAGGCGCTGCCGGGTTTTTTGACGTTGAGATCGAACTCATCGTGATCGGAATGACCGGGCCGGCCGTTGTTTTGAGCCGGCGGAGTCGGGCGGTCGATTGTTTGATTGGATTCCATATTTTCACTCTTTTTACAACGATAAATTCCGGTGGCATGGGCGTCTCGCCCATGCTTTT
>JANXVV010000459.1 GCA_025351525.1 Humisphaera sp.
ATTGCCACGCCTCCGCCAGTTCCGGCGAGCCGACTTCATTCCGGACCGCCAGCCATTCTTGCGTCGCGGGGGCCAGCGGGGCGGCGACCATTTCGATGCGCGCGCTCAACGCTTTTAATGCCCCAGTCGTCTCGTCCGGCAGCTCAAGGTCGTCCTCGGCTTCCTCGTCATCCAACGCGTCGTCATCCAAATCCGAAGCGTATTCGCCTGTCCGCTGATCCTCGTACGGCGCGGCACTATTCAAGACGAAGTGGATGTCATCGCGTGCGAGGAAGGAGTCGACCGATTCACCGATGAGTCGCTGACGGAGGTCTTCGGGGTGGCCGGCAAATTCCATGGCGAACTCGGACACATCGGCGTTTTTCCAATCTCCGATGGCACCAAGCATCGAGGCGTGCCTGAGCCAATCCTTGGGCAGCCTCATACCGTTGTCGTGAGCCCATCGGGCGCCGCCGGCGATCCAGCGGAGGGCTTCCTCTATTGCAACGTGGCGCATGCGGATGCCGCTCCCTTCGCCCGCGTCGAGCATTCGCTGAAATTCTTTGCGATCCACACCGAGGCGCACCCATGAATCCTTCAGTCCGACGACACCTTCATCCACGAGGAAGCAGGCGACACCGAACAGCCCCGCAGCTTGCTTATAGGCGAAGATCTGCATCTGGCCCATGTCCTCAAAGTCGCCTGACGACCAGCAATCGATCTCACCTTTGGCATCGCTCAGTCGTTTGACGGGGCTGATCGAATCCTGCCTGCGAACTGCGAGTCGTTTGGCTTTTCGTTTGGCTTCATGACGTTGTTTTTTGTTGACTTTACCGGCCATGACAGGACTTTCCTTTTGGACGAATAGATCAGAGTGCGGATTCAATTGTGATTGAACGGTTCATCGCCAGTTTTCCGGCACGCCGGGATCGGAGCTTTAGCGACGACCCGGATTCCGTACGGAACCGCTTCTTGCGAAATCCGGGTCGTCGCCTACGGCTCCGATCCCGGCGTGATATTAATTTCAACGCGGGCTTGGAAGCCTTGCGCCACAATTTATAAATTGTAGCATTACGGCTGAAGCAGAGATACGCTGCCTGGTGCCCGATCGGCTTGCCTTGTTTCTGAAATTCCTACTCCATGGGCACGTTTATGATTCAAATTCGCCCGCGATTGAGAGCTGCGAGCGACGCGTACAAGCCTATGCCGACGGAGGTCGAAAGGTTCAGGCAACGTTCTTCGGGTTGCTGAGGGATTCGGATGGAGGTTTCGGGGTGCTGTGCGATCAGGGAAAGCGGCAGGCCCGTGGTTTCGCTGCCGAAGACGAGGCAGTCTCCCTCCTCGGCGGGGATATCCCAGAACGATCGCGTGGCTTTGCTGGTGAAAAGGATCAGGCGGGTATTTTGCATTGCGGCGAGGAAGGCGCTGGTGTCATCATGCACCGTCAGTTTTAATCGCGGCCAATAGTCCATGGCGCTTCGCTTCAGTTGTCGATCGCTCAAAATAAAACCCATCGGTCGCACCAGATGCAATGCAGTTCCGGTGGCGACACAGAGCCGGGCGACATTTCCGGTATTGGGCGCGATCTGCGGTTGCAGCAGAGCGACGCTCAGGCGGTGGGGGGCGAGAATGAGAGGGGAAGGGGTCACTTCACCACCAGATTGCCGAAGTGATCGGACTGGATGTAGTGGCCATTGTCCGGGCAGTAGGCGGTGAGACGGCCATCCTCACCCAATGCGGCGGCGGTGTCGACCAGCACCATTTTTTTCCCGATCACCGGAATCATCTGCGGGACATCATTGGCATGTTGCATCCGCAGACTGGCGGCGTAAAAGGAGACGGGGGTGTGGCCGAAGTATCCCGTTCGCCGCCACGCCTTTAAGCGGGGGATTTCATCTTCAGTGAATCGACCCCAAAGCAACTGATGCCGGCGGCCCGGTTGTTTGTCCAATCGCGCGGCCAGATTGGGAGATTCGGTCGGCTCGTCCGGATCCCATTTGCCGTGGACGATGAACAGATCGTTTTCCTCATACACCGCCGGCAGATTGCGAATGAACTGACGATGCGATTCGGGGATTCCCATCGCCAGTCGATCGAGCAGATCGGGGTTGCATCGTTCGGTCAGAGAATCGACGAAGGCATAATCGATATCGTAACTGAGCAGGGTGGCGTCGAGGCCGTATTTCATGAACCAGAGGAACGCCGCGACGCGATCCCCGCGCGCGGCGTTTTCGGCGTAGCACTGGCCGTTGATGATCAGATCGAACAGGTCATCGTGATTGCCGCGCACGAAATTGGCGGAGTCGAGTTTCAGCAGGAAATCGATCACCCCGCGCGCGTCGGGTCCGCGATTAACGTAGTCCCCGACGAAGATGAGATGACTCGCGGAATCGCGTCTCCGCACTTCGGTCACCAAGGTGACGAGCGGCTTGAGCATTCCGTGAATATCTCCGATGATCCAGCGCATAAAAAGACCTTGCTTATATCCGGGAGCATACAATAGGTTAAACCAAGATCGGAGTCGCCATGAGTTCTCATTCTACTGCCGAATGCGATTTGACGAGCAAGACGTGCCAACCGTGCGAAGGGGGTGTGGCGGCGCTGAAGGAGGCGCAGATTCGGGAGCATCTACTTAAAATTGCCGGTTGGGAGTGGATGAACGGGGAAATCGTCAAAACGTATTCATTCAAAAATTACCACGAGACGATGGCTTTCGTCAACGCGACGGCTTGGGTGTCGCATCGCGAGAATCACCATCCCGATCTGGAAGTGGGGTACAATCAATGCCGTGTGCGTTACAGCACGCATTCGGTCGGGGGATTGTCGAAGAATGATTTTATTTGCGCGGCGAAAGTGGAGGCATTGTTGCGGTTGTGAGGCGGCAGGGGACTGCCGCCCTCCAGCCACCGCGTTCAACTGCGGTTCGTTCGCATGCGCAGCATTTCGCGGAGAAGGATATCCGTGGTTTTGGCGTCGGGGTTGGACTGCTTGGCGCGCTCGAGGAGATGTTCGGCATCGGGGCGACGTTCGCCCATGGCCATCAGGCCAAGAATGGCATCCTCCTCGATCGGTGGACGGCGAAGCGGTGAGGCGACGTTCGCCTTGGTGCCGTAACCGGTGGCGAAGTCCTTCACTTTCCCGGCCAATTCCGCGACGATCAGCTCGGCGGTTCGCTTGCCGATGCCATTCAAGCCGACGAGAAATCGGCTGTCTTTCGATTCGATCGCCAGCGCGATTTCACCGACCGGAACGGTCAGCGCCTTCAGCGCCGTTTTCGGGCCGATGCCTTTGACGGTGGTGAACAGATTGAAGAACTTGCGGTCTTCCGGGCGGAGAAAACCGATCAGCGTCGGCTCCAACCCGCCCCGGCCGGGGTCGCCGCCGATGTAGAAAATCGTGTGAAGCGTCAGCGTTTCGCCGCGACTCGTCTGCAGTTCGGTGATATCCGAGGCGGGGACGAGCAGTTCGTAAAGAATCGGCCCGGCTTGCAGATGGATGCGGTCGTCGTCGACGCGGTGGAGTTCACCAGTGAGTGCTGAAATCATGCTGGGTTGAGTATACACGAGCTTGATCGGCGTGCTTGCGAGTAAATGCGGGATTTCCCACGAAGGGACACGAAGGAAGAACACGAAGGGGAAAATAGATTGTGGTATTTTGAAAAATGGGTTGCTCAAGTGTGGAGGATATTATGCGATCGATGTCTCGTACAGTCTGGGTCGTGTCGGTTTGCTCCGTTGGCTTATGGATGTCGGCCGTCGCGCATCGCGCGCCCGCAGGGGGATCGGCAACGCAACCCGTGGACATGATCGCGACGAATGATTTGCTTTGTGTCGGCATTTGGGATGTGCGGCCCACTGGAGGTGAAACGCTCAAGACCGTTCGCGTCGACGAGAAAGGAAACATTTCACTCTTCTATGTCGGGCAGGTGCGAGTGGCCGGGCGTTCATTTGAGGATGCTGAAAAGGAGATCGGCGATGCGTACCGTGCGAGCAATCAACTCCAGAATGCGATTCCATCCGTCAATCGGCTGGAGACCGGGGCGACGGCATCGCTGGCCTCCGGCCCGATCGTGGCCGGGGAGCGCATCAGCGTTCGCGTATTGCATCTGGTGCCGGATATTGAGGAGTCCCGTGTGTTTATCGTGAGTGAGGGAGGCAAGGTTGGCCTGCCGTTGCTGGGACAGTTTAAGGTGGCGGGAATGACTGAGGCGGATGCGGAAAAGGCGATCGTTCGGGCGTTCGAGGAGCAGCTTAATCTGCGCAACATCCCGGTGTCCGTCCTGCGGCTTGGACCGAACCAGCGGGCCGAGCCCACGACCGCCGCTGAGACCAACGCGCGGCCGGCGAGGCGACCGCAATGAAACGTAAATCGAAGCGCAAACCTAGAATCGAAACCAGCTACATGTGCCCCACCTGCGGCGAGCAGATCGTGATTCCGATCGACCGTTCGCAAGGGGCTGTTCAGGAATATGGCGAAGACTGCCCGGTGTGCTGCAACCCGAATGTCATTCACGTGGAGTTTGACGAAGCCTGGGAGGAACCGCGCGTGTGGGCCGACGCGGAGTGAACGGAGCATCGATTATTTATTCATTATTTAGCCGTCTCGCTTGCGAGGCGCGTTTAACGGGATGCGTTCAAAGACGCGGCTCACAAGCGAGACGGCTAAATGAGCGTGATGTAGGATCATTGCTGCGCAGGCAATGTTTGCGCCGGCCTCGTCGCTGGAAGCTTTACGGGCACGTCTTTGAAAACAATCTCCCCTTTCCAGATCTGCGTCAGGTTCGTGGTACTGCGCGCGACGGTTTCGCTGCTGCGAAGGATGACATCGACGCGATCGGGAAAGGGCTGAGGGTAGCCGTCAGTGTCGCCACCGGTGCCGTAGCCGGAGTCGATGTTGTTTTTGAAATTGACGCCGCCGATAAGATGTTCCTTGCCGCCGGTGCGGATGAAGACATCGAAGGCGAGGTCGACTAGTGACGCCTTAACGTCGATGTTGGCCGACAGCGAGTTGCCATTGACACTGAGATTGAATGTAAACAACCGGTGAAGGACTTCGGCGGTGGGCACGGTGACAAGGGTGATTGAAGCATGGCCGGGAATCACTTCGAAATCCGTTTCCAATTCGCGGGTGACGGTGCGCTCGAAGGGGCCATTGTCCCTGTTGGATGAACCCGGGCGGCATGCAGCCAACTCGACCTTCATATGCAGACGATGTTTGCCGACGGGTTGACCCGCCGGCAGGGATGAGCCGGTTGCGCCACCAATAAAAAAACTCGAACCGCTCGATCCGTTGTCCAGGGGATGCGCCGGGCCATCGTCAATGTGCCATTCCACTCGGCGGCTGCGAACCCACCAGCCGTCCGGTCCACGACCGGTGGCGCTGATCCAGTAAGGCAATGAATCCTGCGATCCCACCAAGGGTCGAGCGCTGATCGTCACTTTGAGTGCATTGTCGAAAAACTGATCCTTCTGCGCCGCAGTGAGTTTGCCATCGACGTAGCGTTTCCCGAGGAATTGGAGGAGCGCGGAGTCGGTCATGCTGCTCGATGCCATGGGTTGCTTCTGAAACTGAAGGGCTTTTTCACTCAGTAGGTGCAGATGGGATTCGGAAACAGAGCCGACGGCAATCCTGCGCTGGATTTCGCGCCAGGCCGTGTCGGAGGCGAGTGGAGTTTTGAGATCGTCTATCAGCCAGACGGTGGGCCGATAGCGAATCCAGTCGACCTGCTTCACCGAACCGACGGTCGCCACTCCCAGCGGAAATAGGCCGAGCAACGCAAGCAGCACTCCCGCAAAAATAAGTTTTGGCAGGCGATGTCTCTCGCCGGAAACCACGTTCCCCGGCTGAATGGATTCACCGCACTCGGGGCAACGGTCGGCGGTGAGGCCGGTGAGAATGTAATCGCACTTGCGGCAGTGGAGCGTGGTGCCGATTCGGGCCGGCCAGCGACCGCGTTGGATGAGAATCACCCCTACTAAAAAAACCCCGATGCACCCTGACACAACGAGGGTCGCACTGAAGATCGAGAAATTCATAAATCAGCCTTGGGTTCGGCGTGATATTCCGCCGTGCCGAAGGGTATTCGAGAGCGGCATTGCATCGATTATTCAGCCGTCTCGCTTGCGAATCGCGTCTTGAAACGCATCCCGCCAGACGCGCCTCGCAAGCGAGAGGGCTAAATAATTCGTAATGAAAAAGCGTGAACCCTACTCCCTCAGCCTCGCCCGCACATTATCCAGCACGTTCATGAAGTTGATGTAGCTGTCATACGGGCTCTCATACGGGCTGAAATACTTGTGGACATCCCCATCGGCCCAGTGCTTGGTACACATGTAATAGAAGTGATCGCTG
>JANXVV010000485.1 GCA_025351525.1 Humisphaera sp.
CTTTTTTCACCGCGTCGATCCCGCCGCCAAGCGCTTCGATACGGCGAAGCGATCGCCGGCTCATGGTGCTTTTGCCGTTGACGACTGAATCGAGCCAGGCATTGGTCCATTGTTCGATGTGACGGTTCATTGGAGATTTCATCGATTGATTCCGTTTTGCGTCGACAAAGAAAAACGCGTGCCTTCGGCACAGCCGCTAAAAAAAGTCAAACGCGCTTGCTGTTGCAACGAAGTATCGGTGCAACTCGTGTATAATCACGATCATGTTCGATGGCTTGCGCATCTCACGACATTCAATATTACTGCCGGCGATCCTGCTGTCGACCACCCCCGCGATGGCCGGCATGCCCTACCCGCCGACTCTCACCGACCTGAGCCGCCTGCGCGTCGAGGCCATCTCGTTTTTCCTGTTCATCCTGTTAGCGAGTGCGGGATTGATTCGCCTGCTTTGGAATGGTCTGCGAAGTAGCTTCCCGCGTCTGCCGAGGCTGAGCTACGCCAGGTCGATAGGGTTGGTGATGCTGTGGGGACTGCTTTTCATCGTCGTGTTGGCAATGATTTCCGGCGCGCGGGAACTGATGACGCCGGGTGCCTGGGAGAAGCAGGGGGCCACCTATCGGCTGACCGGGGAGGGCAAGTAGCGTGACACCCCGCGAAATAAAGTACGTGAAGATAGGCGCACTATTGTGCCTTCTGCTGCTCATCCTGAGTGTGATGTCTGAATTCATTGTCGGGTGGATCGGCATCGCATTCACCCTTCTCTTCGGCTGGGTGCCGTTTCTCCTTCGCGTAGTTCCGCAGATTCGCTGGCGATGGGGTGCGATCGGAAGCGGTGCGGTGTATGCGTCTCTGCTGCTCGCGGGCGGTCACTCGTTTCTGCGATGGCTCTACCGCGAGATGCGCAATCCTACCTCGCCCCCGACATGGCGAATGCGGTGGACCCTCGGTGGGTTCCTCGTCATGGTTCTCATGTTCACCTCCGGCATGGCCACCATCGGCGCGGCCCACCAGACAGCATGGTTGATCCATTCACCGGAACCCCTCTTAAAGACATCGCGCGGGCGGGAAATAGCCAACCGCATCAAATGCGCTTCCAATCTAAGACAGATCGGCGAAGCACTGACGATTCACGCGGACACCCATGATCATCAATTCCCCGAGGATCTTTCGGCGCTTCTTCCAGGTGGGGATTTGTACTCATCCACTCTCGTCTGCCCTTCCAGCAACGACGACCCGGCCATTGGTGCGACCACCCAAGCAGTGGTCGCCAACCTCCTCACTCCGCACCACTGTTCCTATGTCTACCTGGGCAAAGGACTATCCCAGCCCGCTTCGACCGATCGCATCCTCGCCTATGAAACGCTGGAGAACCATCAATGGCAGGGAATCAACGTACTATTCGCCGATATGCGCGTTGAATGGTTTGACTCGACTCAAGCTGAAGTGCTACTGGCAAAGCTAAAGACGCCGGTGAGCGCGACGCAAGCGGTAGAAACAAAATAGAGGACGTGTGGTGGCAATTTTACGGACCAGAGGAAAAGATGCGCGCAATGATGCTCAATTTGACCGTCCCGTTCTCTTTGCTTTTGTCGGTCCCCGTCTCCTTTGCGGAAGGCCCGCCGAAGACCGGGAATGTGACACTGACCTTCAACGAAAAGTCACCGCTCAGCGATCCTGCAAAACTAGCCCGGCGGGGCAGTTGGCCTCTGGATGTCATCAAAAAGCAGATCGACGTAGAGTACGATGTATCGAAGGAAAGTTTCGCCTCGTATATTCCCGCCGACTACGACGGCATCAAACCATTCGGCCTGATGGTTTAGATCAACGCGTTCCTATCGAGTGTCTATGATCGTCGACTGCCACGTCCACATCTCCGCCTTCACGCCCGGTCACGGCTCCATGTCACAGCGGGTTTTGCGCAGCCTGCCGTTCCGCTTCATACGCACGCGATTGGGGATGCGCGGTGAAGACGACGCCACGGAGTTGGCGATCGAGAAAAAGCTGGCGGAGACTCTCGCGGAAACCACCGCCATCGACGCGGCGGTCATCCTCGCGTTTGATGCGGTGTACGATTCCGATGGCCGTCTCGATGAGCGCAATACCCACCTGCATGTCACCAACGACTACGCCATCGAAGTGTGTAGGCGTCACCCCAAGATGTTGTTTGGAGCATCGGTTCACCCTTACCGCAAGAATGCCGTCGCGGAGATCGAGCGATGCGTGGCGGCCGGGGCGGTGCTGCTGAAATGGCTGCCGATCGTGCAGAATTTCGACCCCTCCGACGATCGCTGCATTCCGGTGTATGAGGCGCTTGCCCATCACCGCTTGCCGTTGCTGAGCCATACGGGCGGAGAAAAATCGTTGCCCAATCTGAATGTCAACGTCATGGATCCTGCGCTGCTGCTCCCGGCTTTGCAGCGAGGGGTCACCGTGATCGCAGCCCATTGCGGAACTCGGTCGAATCGTCGAGAGGCGGATTTCGTTCCCACTTTCATGCGGATGGCCAGAGAGCACGAGCGGTTCTACGGCGATACCGCCGCGCTGTGTCTACCCAGCCGCTCCTACGCTTTTTCAAAACTGCTGGCGGATCCGGTGAGTCGGGAGAAGCTGGTGCATGGCAGCGATTGGCCCATCCCCAGCCTGCCGCCCGTGATGACCCTTGGCTTGATGACGAGTTTCGGATTGATGAAGGATGGTAACTGGATGCGTCGGGATGTTGAAACAAAACGGCGGCTCGGGTTTGACGATGCCTACTTTCACCGGGCGGCGACGCTGTTGCGGTTGCCGCCCGGGGGAAGACCTAACGTCTGAATGACCGTGCGGGATGAAGCACCGTAACGAGCACCATTACGGTCATCCTAAGGTACTCCTCCGAAAATGGATTCTGGAGGGTGGTCGTCCTCGACCGACGCGGCGGCGGGGGACCGCCGCCCTCCAATCACTCACATCGGTCGACTGATCACAAACTCCGCGATCATCTCCAGTACTTGGCGGGGTTCGCCATCGGGTAGATTCCGGAGCGAGGCGCGGGCTTGGTCGACATAGTACTGCGCGCGCGCGCGGGCATAGGGGAGCGATTCGCTGGGGGTGATCAGATTGCGGATTTTTTCAACCTTATCCAACTCGCGGCTCTGCAGCAGGCTGCGGAGAAGATGGCGATGTTCCATCGGAGCGGTGCGAAGAAAGTGGATCATCGGGAGCGTGAGTTTTACTTTCTCGATATCGATGCCCAGGGTTTTGCCGACGGCTCGGGTGTCGCCGACAATGTCGAGAATGTCGTCTTGGATCTGGAAGGCGATGCCGAGAGACCTGCCATACACATTGGCCTGTTGGATCATCTCCGGGCTTGCATCAGACATCTTCGCACCCAGTGTGCAGCAGGCGGAAGTGAGGCTGGCGGTTTTTCGGCTGATGATCGTCAGATACGTATCCTCATCCAGTTCCAGATTATTTCGATTCTCAATCTGCAGCAGTTCACCCTCGCACAATTCGTTGGTCGTGCGGCCAATCACACGGGAGGCGTATTGAGATTCGAGGCTGGAGCAAAGGTGGTAGCTATGGCTGATGAGATAATCCCCCAGCAACACGGCGGATTCGTTGCCGCGAAGGTGATTCAGCGTCGCACCCTTGCGGCGAAGCTCTGCCTCATCCAGCACGTCATCGTGAACCAGCGTGGACATGTGAACCATCTCGACAACGGTCGCGACGGAGATGTGGGCATCGGTCAATTCCCCGCACGCTTTGCCCCAGAGCAGGACAAGCGATGGCCGCAGCATCTTGCCGCGGAATCGGCTGACATGCTTGACCAGCACATTAACACATGACAGATCGGATCGCAGTTCCTGAGAGAACAGGCGATCGACGGCGGCCATCTCAGATCCAATGCAGTCGGTCAATGCAGACAACTCGGTGGTCATAAGGACATCCTATCCGGGGTAAATTGTCACGGCCCTTGTCTCACGGCAAACCGATTGTAAGAACGAGTAAACCGGCGTGCGAACCGTTACCCTAAGTTTTGAAAAGATTGAAAGTTGAATTAGTTCGGACCGCGCTTCGCCCCGGATGATCCCGTAGAATACTGGAATGAACGTGGTGTATCTCGATAACAATGCGACGACACGACCTGCGCCGGAAGTCATTGCGGCGATGATGCCGATGTACGAGGAGTACTACGGCAATCCTTCCAGCGTGCATCGGTTCGGGCAGCGGGCGAGGCAGGCGATCGACGAGGCCCGCGAGCAACTGGCGGCGTTGGTCGGCGCTTCCGCGGGCGAGCTTACGTTCACCGGTGGGGGGACGGAGGCGGTGAATACGGCGGTCCGGGGGATTCTGGCAACGCGTTCGCCGCGTAGACGGATCGTCGTCAGTGCGGTCGAACATTCCGCGACGCGAGAATTGTGCCGGCAGTTGGCCCGCGAAGGGGCGGAGATCGTCACGCTGGAGGTGGACCCGGCGGGTCGGCTTGACCTGGATGAACTCAAGGCGGCGTTGTCGGATGAGGTTGCGCTCGTGTCGTTGATGTGGGCGAACAATGAAACCGGTGTTCTATTTCCCGTGCGCGAGATCGCCGCGATGTGCCGGGAAAAGAAGGTGCCGTTTCATTGCGATGGTACGCAGGCGGTGGGCAAAATCCCGGTGAACATTGCCGACCTCGGCATTGATGCGATGAGTCTCGCGTCGCATAAATTCCACGGTCCCAAGGGCGTGGGTAGTTTGTTCGCACGACGGGGATTGCGCGTGCGTCCGCTTATCATCGGTGGGCCGCAGGAACACAGTCGTCGGGGCGGCACGGAAAACGTCCCTGGAATTGTCGGCATGGGCAAGGCGGCGGAACTGGCGAAAATCGCGCTGCCGGAGATGGATCGGGTCCGCGCGATGCGCGATCGACTCGAGTCGGCGATTCTGCGAACCATTCCCGAGGCGCGCGTGAATGGTTCGGTCGATGCCCGGCTGCCGAACACGACGAACATCGGTTTCCCGCGCCTGGAAGCCGAGGCGATTCTGCTGCTTCTCAGCGAGCAGGGCATCTGCGCCTCGGCGGGTGCCGCGTGCAGCAGCGGCAGCCTCGAGCCATCGCACGTGCTCAAGGCGATGAAGATCGATCCGAAGATCGCTCACGGGGCGATTCGATTCAGCCTGTCGCGCTACACCACCGAGGCGGAAATCGACCGTGCGCTCGCGGTCTTACCGGGCGTGATCGATCGGCTGCGGGCGGTGTTGCCGGCGGGGGTGTGAATGAGGTGGCACCGGCGGCACATCGGGCATTAGCCGCGCGATGAGGAGTAGCCAAAAATGCATGGGCGAGACGCCCATGCCACCTGATATTCAAAAGCCCAACTGGACTTTCCGCGCGATAAACCGCACCATTCCGCCCACGATGTTTCCGGCAGCCCTATCGCCCTTCACCGCACTCTCACTGCTCGGCCTCGGCGCGGCGGCGATGTGCGCCGCTTCGGTCGCAGCGGCGGTCGCCGTGGGAAGCCGGCTTGGCTTGGCACCCGGTTGGCGGGCGCTGTTTCATTGGGTGCCGATTGCCGCCGCGGTGTCGGTTTCCCGATTCATGGGATGGACGGAAGTTTCGATCGGTCTGATCTTCGGCACGAGCATCGCGATCCTTTCATCAGCGGTCGGATCGCTCAGCACGATCGCGCCGGTCGGCCCGGCACCGGCGCGATGGAAGCGAATCTGGCCGTTCACGTTGGCCGCCGCACTGATTGTTTTCGTATCGGGCTACAACGGGTTGCTCACGTGGAAGCACGGACTGACCCTTGGCATGGAAGGGATCGTCATCCTGTCGCTCTGGCGCGATCCGGTGTCGGAGCATGAATGGGGCGGATCGATTTCCGATCCCTCGCGGCCATTTGTCCCGCCGCATTTCGCATGGGTGGCGGTGGGCATTTCGATCTTGTTCGCAGGACTTGGGACGTATGCGGCGGTGCATGGCGTGGCGGCGATGACTCAACTCAAGTCGCACGCTTCGCCGGGCGCAATTGCCGCAACTCTGTTGAGCCTTGTGCTGGCGACACCCTTGATGCAGAGCGGTCGCGGGCTGGCCATGACCGGCGCATCGTGGATTCCGATGACGGCCAATGTCGGTGTGGTCCTGCTGAATCTGTGCCTGTTGCTGCCGTTGCTGGCAATGATCCCGTATGCGGAGGCGATTTTTCAAGCGATCAATTTTGCCGCACGGCCATTGATCGACTGGTCGACATTTTCTCCCCGCGCCACGGTTTTTCCGCTGGCGATATGGCGGATCGATTCGGTGGTGCTGGTCCTGCTCTCGGCGATCTTGCTGCCGGCGGCGGTGGGCAAATGGAACCTCGGGCGAGAAGAGGGATTGCTGCTGATTATCGGGTACTGCGTGTATCTGATGGGCGTGACGGCGGCGGGGGTGTGACGTATTAAAAAATCCAGGATGACAATCGCGCGGCATCAGGTGATGTCATTGAGTATCCCCTTCACCACTTCCCCATGCACATCCGTCAAGCGGAAATAACGGCCCTGGAATTTATACGTCATTTTCGTGTGCTCAATTCCCAGCAGATGCAGCACGGTCGCCTGAAAATCGTGAACATCGACCGGGTCTTTTGCGACGTTGTGCCCAAACTCGTCGCTCTCGCCGTAGGTGAGTCCCGGCTTCACGCCACCGCCGGCCATCCACAATGTAAAGGCATAGGGGTGATGATCGCGGCCCCATTGTTTGGTGTCTTTAATGTCACCTTGCAGGAAGGGCGTGCGGCCAAATTCACCGCCCCATATCACTAGGGTGTCATCGAGCAAGCCGCGCATTTTTAAATCTTTGACCAGCGCGGCGGAGGGGCGGTCGGTGTCGGTGCATTGAACTTTCAACTGCGTGTTCAGATTGCGATGCTGATCCCAACCGGCGTGCATGAGCTGCACAAATTTCACCCCGCGCTCAGCCAGCCGGCGGGCCATCAGGCAATTGTAGGCGAACGATCCCTGTCGTTTCACATCCGGGCCATACATGTCCAGAATCGATTGAGGCTCGGTCGAAAAATCGGTGAGTTCCGGCACGCTGGTCTGCATGCGGTACGCCATCTCATACTGACTGATGCGAGTGGCGATTTCAGGGTCGCCGAAATCGTTCAACTTCACTTCGTTGAGCTTCGCGATGTCGTCGAGCAAGCCTCGCCGCACCCGGCGACTCATGCCGTCTGGGTTGGAAAGGTATAGCACCGGATCACCGCTGCCGCGAAATTTCACGCCTTGAAACTTGCTCGGCAGAAAACCGCTGCCCCAGTAGAAATCGTAGAAAATCTGCCCGCAACTGGCTTCCTTATCGCGGCTGGTCATCACCACAAACGCCGGGAGATTTTGCGAGTCGGAACCCAATCCGTAGGTGAGCCATGACCCCATGCTGGGCCGGCCGGGCTGCTCGGAACCGGTGAGGAAAAAGTTGATCGCCGGCGCGTGATTGACCGCGCC
>JANXVV010000502.1 GCA_025351525.1 Humisphaera sp.
GACCTGTGGCACCCCGCACCGTTGAAAACCGGGAAGTTATTTACAACCCGTTCCTAAATGGAAAATCGCTAACACGGGCTGGAAGCCCGTGCCACATGAGAGGTTTGCGCCGATCAGACAGATCGCTTTTCCGAGAGGCACGGATGCGTCAAGATCCATTGAACGACGTTCTGCAGGGAGCCTTGAACTCGCCGGGAAAGGCGTTGGTTCTGCTCATCGCGCTCGGGGCGTTTGGGGCCGGCTACTATATCGGGGGTCACGGCTTGCCGGCGGCACTCGCGCCGCCCAACAGCTCAAATACCGGGGCGAATCAGGACAACATCTCGGTTCGCTTTTCACCCAAGGGTGGCTGCACCGATGCCGTCGTCGCGGAAATTCGCGATGCGAAGCAGTCAATCCACGTGCAGGCGTATTCGTTCACCTCAAGGGGAATCATTGCCGCGTTGATCGATGCCCATCGGCGCGGGGTGAAAGTGATGCTGGTGAACGATAAAAAGGCGGCGGATGAGCAGGGGTCAAAAGCATCCGAGGCGGCTGAAGCGGGAATCGATGTGCGAGTGGATGGGAGACACCCGATCGCCCACAACAAGATCATGTTGATCGACGGGCGGACGATCATCACCGGCAGTTTCAATTTCACCAATCAGGCCGAGAACAGCAACGCCGAGAATCTGCTGGTCCTGCACGATAAACCGCAACTGTACAGGGTGTACGAAGAAAGCTTCCAGCAGCATCTGGCCCATTCGGAGACGTATACGGCTGGTGGGGCGAAGCCGGATCGGCGGACGAGATAAATCGAGTCAAACACTGTCTTCGGCAGGTAGAAATGTCCGCTTCCCGACTCCCCTTGTACATAAAAAAAATAGGAAGTGTCAATTCATCAGGATCGAACCTTCTTCAAAGTTTCAGACACGATAGCCGGCGACCCCACTTCGCTCACCTCATAACGCAGCACCCGCTTCTTCATCCAGCGCACCGCCAGCAGATCGATGAACGCCCGGAAGGCGCGATTGCGGAAACCGTATTTGGCGGTGCCGGCGTGACGGGGGGAATGTTTGACCGGCGTCTCCAACACCGTGAAGCCGCGCATTTTGACGAGGGTGGGGAAGAAGCGGTGCATGCCGTTGTAGAGTTGCAGGCCGTGCAGACATTCGCGGCGGTAGATCTTCAGGCTGGAGGCGGAATCCTGGATGGTTTCATCGCTTAAGGTGTTGCGGATGCGGTTGGCGAGGCGGGTTTGCAGTCGGCGGAAGCGGGTGTCGTGGCGGTCCTTTCGCCAGCCGGTAATCATGTCGCAAACGGGCCTGCCATCGGGACCGTCGAGCATGGGGAGCAGGCGGGGGATTTCTTCGGGATCATTTTGCAAATCGCCGTCGATGGTGGCGATGATTTGGCCCCGGGCGGCTTTGAAACCGGCGTCGAACGCCGCGCTTTGCCCGCCGTTGCGAGCCATCCGCAGCACGCGCAGCCAGGGATGTTGCTGTTGAGCGACGGCCAGCAGCGCGGGGGTTTCATCAGTACTGCCATCGTCGCAGATGACGACTTCAAACGGCTTGCCGATGCGCGCCAGAGCCGCGCCGACCCGCTCGACGAGCACGGGGATGTTCTCCTGCTCGTTGTAGACGGGAATGACCAGTGAAAGATAGAGCGCATCATCCATGGCTTGTCGGTTCGCCTTCGGGTTCAGTTAAAATCCGGACCGGGAATCCTCGCAACTCGGCGCGGTCGGGAAAAAGTCGGCGATTGATTTCGATCGCCGTGCAGGCGGATAGGATACCGAAGATCGCCCCGCCGACCACATCGGCGGGATAGTGGGCTCCTTCCAGGACGCGCTCAATTCCGACAAGTGTTGCAACCGCATAGAACGCTGATCGAACCCGCGGGAAATAATGGGCCAGCACGGCGGCGGTGGCAAATGCGAGGCAGGCATGGCCGGAGGGAAACGCCTGATTGCTCGCCGTCCACAGTCCGGGAATGCCGTTGCGAAACGGATGGAACTCGAAGGGCGGCACCCGTGGAAGATTATGCGGAAAGGGCCTCGTTCGCCCGATGGACCATTTGACGAGGGTGTAGACGACACCCGCGATCATGCCGCCGAGGGCAAGCGATGGCGCGACGCGCCAGTTTTTTCGGTCGATGGCGGCGATCATCGCCGCGACGGCCAGCGTGAAGCGGAAATCACCGGGCCATTTGATGACTTTGGCGATGCGGGAGGATCGGATCGCCGGGCC
>JANXVV010000129.1 GCA_025351525.1 Humisphaera sp.
TTTTTCCGGGAGACGAAGAAACGCGTGCCTTCGGCACAGCCGCTAAAAAATTAGCAATTCACGCGGCGGAATAATTTTGCTACATTCCCGCACATGAAACATACTCCTCTGCTGCTGTTCCTACTTATGTGCAGTGTTCCGGCACTGACCACTCAAGCCGCGATCAAAACAGAAGTCGTCGATTACAAGGACGGCGACGTGGCGCTTCAGGGTTATCTGGCCTACGACGACAGCAAACCCACCGGAGCTCCCGGCGTGCTGGTCGTGCATGAATGGTGGGGCAACAATGACTACTCGCGCAAGCGCGCCGAGCAGCTTGCCGGTTTGGGGTATGTCGCGTTCGCGCTGGACATGTACGGCAAAGGCATCGAAGCGAAAACCGCCGAGGAGGCGGGAAAGCTGGCGACGCCGTTCCGCACGGATCGGGGCTTGATGCGATCGCGAGCCATGGCGGGATTGAAGATTCTTCAATCCCGGAAGAACGTCGATCCCAAACGCATCACCGCGATCGGTTACTGCTTCGGAGGCACCACCGCCATTGAGTTGGCCCGAGGCGGCGCAGACCTTGCGGGAGTCGTCAGCTTCCATGGCGGGCTCGATTTTTCCAACCCCGATGAAACCAAAAACATCAAAGGACGTCTGCTGATCTGCACCGGGGCGGATGATCCGATGGTGACTCCGGATAAGGTGACGATTTTTGAAGATCAACTCCGCAAGGGGAAGGTGGATTATCAGATCAACGTCTACGGGGGCGCGGTTCATGCATTTACCAATCCCGCAGCCGATGGCCATATCTCGCCGGGGATTAAGTATAACGAGAAGGCGGACAAGCGATCGTGGGAGGCGATGAAGGCTTTCTTTGGAGAACTGTTCAAATAGTATTCATCGCCGCTCGCGGCTTAGCCATATCGCTAAGCCGCGAGCGGGGAGAAGTTCATGTCATGTTCCGCCGCAACTTCGTCCGATAATTCATGATACCCCGCCGGATGTTCTTGCGGGATGGTCACGAAATTAAAAGATCGCTCTAAGGAGTTGCCATGATTGGAAAGAAGATGTTGATGTGGATCGGCGCCGGGTTGCTGTCGGCTGCGACGATTCCCGCGATCGGGGCGACGCTGTCGCACCGGAGCAAGTTGCACGCCGTCAAACCGGTGAGCCATGGGTTCAAGCTGATTCACACCAGCAGCAAGCCGGTGGTGAAGACGGTTTCACATGTGAAACACACCGTGTTAGTCGCAAAGCACGCGAAGAAGTCGGTGCATGCAAAGTTGACGACGAAGAAGTCGGCGGCTCATACCGGCATGGGTGTGTTGGCGATGCACAGCGGTCATGCGACGCTGACGAAGAAGGCTGCTCCCGCCAAGCGGGTGGCCGGGCATTTGTTGGCGGCGACGAGCAAGGTGAAGACTGTGCATTGAGCAGGCAATCAACACGTCATCTCATGGCATTCTGCATTTTTTTAGCGGCTGTGCCAAAGGGACGCGTTTTTTGAATTCGAAGAAACGCGTGCCTTCGGCACAGCCGCTTAAAAACACAGAATCACCAGCATTCACACATATCCTATCACTGCGACGGCGGTAGCTTCGCGATGAACTCCGCCAAGTCTTTCGCGGTCGGGCTTTCTGCGGAACGGACATAATAACCGCTCGTCGCCACGCCGGTGCAGAGACTTTCTTCCAGACTGAATCCCAATACGCGTCCCAGACAGAATCCAGCGTTGAAATGATCGCCGGCGCCGGTGCTGATCTTGGGTTGCTGCACGAATGGCCCGGCGAATTGCGCGGTCGCCGTCTCCGTCGCCGCCGCCGCGCCGCGACGGGGATGAACCACCACGCACGACAGATTCAATTTCTCGCGAATCGCGTGTGCGCTTTCTTCAATCGACGCTTCAGGGTCCGCCCGACCCGGCAAGCCGAGCACATCGCCCACCTCACCCGCTTCTTTCAAATTGAGCCCCAGGATCACGTCGACCTGTTCCTGATATTTCGTGAGCGTGTGCAGCGCATCGAGAATATCCGCGTGCGTCCGCTTTTCCGGGTCGGCCAGATCGGCGAAGAATTTGCGGTCGCCGCGCGGGATACCCGGGAAAATTTCCGTCAGCATCTTTCGCCAGATATCGCTCATGAACGGAAGCATCGTCCAGTTGACCATGCCGATCAGCTTCGATCGGGACACCAGCGACTTGAGTTCATCCTTGCCAACGCGGGCGACGATGTTGTCCCAGTTGATGTCCTTGAGCGATTCGTGCTTGCCGAACATCAGTTTGCCATCGTCGAATTCCAGCGCATCGGTGTGGCCAGGCTCGGCGATGCTGATGACTTTGGCGCGCTGGGCGAATTCCGCGAAGACCGGATCGAGATTCGGATAACCGAGATTGCCGATGTAGGTGACCTGCATCCCGATGCTCGCAAGCGCATTGGCCATGATCGGGCCATTGCCGCCGAGTTTCGTCTGCTTGACGACCATCTCATAATTGCTGGACTGGCCGGCGGCGCTTTGAATTTTCGAACCGAGCTGCGAGATGGTTTTGATCGCATCGTAGCGGATGTTGTCCTGGCGCTTGTCGACGACGGCAATGATCTCATCGACGAACCCGTCGAATCCGACCGTGGCCGGGAGGGATTTAAGCGACGGGATGGCGGCGGTCAGTTTGGTGCTGGTCGAGGCGCAGATTTCTTCGCGGGTGGGCTTCATGATGGGGGTCCAATTTACTACAAAGGCTCGAAATTTCCCGGCTTCGATGAGGTTAGCGGCGACGCGCAGCGGAGCGCGTTTTAAATCATCAAAGACGCGCTCCGCTGCGCGTCTCGGCTAACCTTGGTTTTGTACATTCCAAGAGGATTTCACGTCCATCGAGATAATAGAAAGGGAACGCGCAACTCACGGAATCAGCGGCGGCGCAACGGTCATCGACGGGGCGTATCGCGGCCCGTGATAAGTCACTTCCGTCGACGGCGGTTCAATCAGGATTCCGAACGGCAACAGCACCGCATCCGCCAAAAGCATCGCGGGGGAGAGTGCGGAGTAGAGATAGTCGTTCGACAGCCAGGCCGGTCGGTCTTCGTAGTTGAGCGCGTAGGTTGGATAGGCGACAACCGCGCCGTTTGGATAATGATAGACGCTGGTATCCCAGTTTCGAACGCCGTTCGCCGCATCGGGCAACGGATCGCGCATGACCGAATCGAACCTTTCCTGCGAGGGGCGGACGATATGGTTCACCCGTTGCTCGAAGCCGGGAGTCCACCCGTGCTTCATGACCCAATTGTCGGGATTCATCGCGGGATGATTTTGGGTGGAACAACCGGTGAATGCCGACAGACCGAAAATCGCCGCGGTGCCGAGGATAAAGTTTTTAACGGAGCCACACATGATCCCAGTCCTTTTTAAGAGCCTTTTTGTCCAGGTCGCCGATGCCACCACCACTGATGCCGGTGTCGTCATCGAACGGTTTGTAGTTGAACGGGTCTTTGAGTGCATCGGATGAACGCGTGGTCGGCTTCGGGTTCGACTCCTCGGCGCAACCGATTGCCAAACAGAGCATGGCTGTCATTGCAGCGAGGCACGAAATAAGCGGGAGGTGCTTCATGGATAAGATTTTGACGAACGCCTCTTTCGTGGCACGGGCTTCCAGCCCGTGTTGGCGACTTTCAGACTTCAGGAATCTTAATTCATGGCATTTTCGAAGTCATATACCGTTAAACACGGGCTGGAAGCCCGTGCCACAACTTTAGTTTTCAGAATGCAAAATCAAGTCTCCACCGCATACTCCACACTGTAATTCGGCGATTCCTTCGTGATCGTAATATCGTGCGGATGGCTCTCGGCCATGCTGGCGGCGGAGACCCGGCAGAATCGCGCGTTGGCCCGAAGCTCCTCGATATTCCGCGTGCCGCAATAGCCCATGCCGGCCCGCAGGCCACCGACCATCTGATACACAAAATCACCGAGCGGCCCGCGATACGGCACGCGCCCTTCAACACCTTCCGGCACCAGTTTGCTGCTCTCCTTCACACCGGCCTGCCCGTACCGGTCGCTGGAGCCTTTGACCATCGCGCCCATGCTACCCATGCCGCGATACGTTTTATACCGCCGGCCCTGATAAATCACCAACTCACCCGGCGATTCATTCAACCCCGCAAACAGGCTGCCCATCATCACCGCGCTCGCCCCGGCGGCGATGGCCTTGGTGATGTCCCCGCTGTGTCGGATGCCGCCATCGGCGATGATCGGCACCCCCGCCGGTCCCGCCGCCTTAGCCGCCTCAAAGATCGCCGTCACCTGCGGAACGCCTACACCACTGATAATGCGCGTCGTGCAGATCGACCCGGGCCCGATGCCGATTTTCACCGCATCGGCCCCTGCTTCAATCAGATCGCGCGCCCCCGCCTCCGTCGCCACGTTTCCGGCGATGACCTGAATGTTCCAGTTCTTTTTAATCTCTCGCACCGTCTCGATCACATTGCGGCTATGCCCGTGGGCCGTGTCGACCACCACCACATCCACATCCGCATTGATCAGCGCCTGAACCCGCGCGAAATCCTTCACCCCCGTCGCGGCCCCCACGCGTAATCGGCCGCGTTTGTCTTTGCAGGCGTTGGGAAACTGATGCAGTTTGTCGATGTCCCGCATCGTGATGAGCCCGGCCAGACGATCGTCTTTATCGATGAGCAGCAGCTTCTCGACCTTGGCGCGATACAGAATCCGCTCGGCCTCATCCAGCGTCGTCAGTTCAGGGGCGGTCACCAGATTTTCGTGCGTCATCACATCGCCGATCCGGCGATTGTCGTCTTCCTGAAATTTCAAATCCCGCCGGGTCATGATTCCGACCAACCGCCCGGTGGTTCCGTTGCCGTTCGCCCGCCGGTGCGGCGTGGATGGATCCGGGTCGGCCCCTTCGACAATCGGGATCCCGCTGACGTTGTATTCCCGCATGATCTTCCGAGCCGTCGCGATGGTCGCGGTCGGCGGCAAGGTGATCGGGTCGACGATCACGCCATTCTCGCTGCGCTTCACCTTCTCCACCTCGCGCGCCTGATTTTCGATCGACAGATTTTTATGGATGATGCCGATGCCCCCCTCCTGCGCCAGCGCGATCGCCAATGCCGATTCAGTCACGGTGTCCATCGGCGCACTGATGAGGGGAATATTCAGTTCTATGGTTCGGGTGAGCTTTGTGCGGGTGTCGGCATCGGCGGGAATAAAGTCGCTGCGCGAGGGGATCAGCAGGATATCGTCGAACGTGATTCCGTCGGCAACAATCTTCGGGTGTTCCATGGGACTGAATTACGGATGCGAATGTTGCTTGTCAAGTGATGCATCAGCCATATACATCTTCTCGATCGCCGACCTTAACGACCAAAATAATCAATTCGTCAACCAGAACCTGCTAAATGATGCGATAATTCCCAGACCTGATTCGATAAAGACCTTTGAATATTTTCCCCTTCAAGGCCTTGGAACCCACTGAATGCGGGTCGGTCGACAGAGCGATAATTCTGGACTCTACCAATCGTCGATCTTTCACGGGCAAACATTTGAGTTCCTTCTGTGCGGAACTCTTGATCGTGATCGCGTAGGCCACCCGCCCTCCCGGTATTTACCTGGATGCTTGAAAGGGTAGTATGCGGTCTCCGGGATCACCTAGTCGCCGTTCCGCGTCGGCTGTATCGCGAATATCCATCTCATTTTCAGTCAGGACCGTATTATTTTTTTCATGTTCATCGTGCGAGGAAAGAACACTGCTCAAGCCGTCAGAGTCAGAACCGGCACACACCATCCCGGACTTCAAATGAGAAGAATGAGTTGCTTTGACTGTGGAAGCGGATATCGCTTTCCCGATTTTTACGATCTGTGCTGGGTTGCGCATCAGGTAGTTTTACGGTGAGCGACCCGTGAAGTCCAAGCGGAGTCATTATGGTACAAAACCGAAAGAGTATCTTTTTTTATTCTAATTTCCTGTAACTCCCCGAACACTCCACGCGCGCCCTCGTAATAACCTTTCTAAGGAAGAAATGGCGCAGGAGTCAGCCATGTCGACTCTATTTTTGTTCCGGAGTTAGACGATGTACGACAACGGTGTTCTTCGCGGCGAAACGCATTCCTCCCCGGCGCATGGCCATTCAAACCCCCCTTCGCATTCGAGTCATTCGATTCCTTCGGCGGAGGTGTCTCCTTTTGCGGAACTACTGCTGAACCCGACGCTGGGTGCCAAGCGGTCGACTGTCGCTCCGGGCAAAGTCCTCTACGAAC
>JANXVV010000518.1 GCA_025351525.1 Humisphaera sp.
CACTTTTTCAGGAAATTCAGCAGCAGGCGTTCGCCCTGTTCGGTCAGGAAACTTTCCGGGTGATACTGTACGCCTTCCAGCGGCCAGGTCTTATGGCGGACGCCCATGATCTCATCATGGTCGGTCCAACTGCTCACCTCAAATTCCGGAGGCAGGGTGCCGCGTCGAATGATCAGGCTGTGGTATCGAGTAGCGGTGAAAGGATTAGGCATTCCCTCGTAGATCGTGCGGCCATCGTGATGAATCAGATCGGTTTTGCCGTGCATCAACCGTTCCGCCCGCTCGACGATCGCGCCAAAGTTGTAGCCGATGCACTGATGACCGAGACAGACGCCAAGGACCGGCACTTTCGGGGCGAAGTACTTGATGACCTCGTTGCTCACACCGCCCTCTTTAGGCGTGCAGGGACCAGGGGAAATGACGATGTGCGTGGGCTTTAAATCCTCGATCTCGGCAACGGTGATCTTGTCGTTGCGGAACACGCGGATGGTGTTTTTCGGGTCCACCTCCCCGAACTTTTGTACAAGGTTATAAGTGAACGAGTCGTAATTATCGATAAGCACGATCATGCGGCGGTAGAGTAGCGGGAAGAGGGGTATTTGTCATTTCTCCGGGCGAGGGCGGTTGTATCTTCAAAGCAAGGTCGTCTCGAGACCACAGACAACTGACAACTGACAACTGACAACTGACAACTGACAACTGACACCCGACCCATTAGAATTCCCTCCATGAAATCCTTCGAGGTCATCCGCAGCGCGGTCGATGAACCCGGTGTCAAGGCGGTGGCGGCCGCTCTGAAAATATCTTCGGCACTGGTTTATAAGTGGTGTGAAGCGCCGGCGGACACCGGGGATCCGGATCAGAGCGGCGCGAAAAATCCGCTCGATCGCGTGCGGGAAATGTATCTGCTTACCAAGGATGTGAACCTGGTTCGATGGCTATGCCATGAGGCGGGCGGTTTCTTCGTGTCCGACCCGGTTCCCGATCTCCGCCAGCCGCGCGAGCAAAGCATCTTCAACGAAACACGCGGCATGATGCGCGAGTTCAGCGAGCTGCTCGAAGTCGTCGGTAAATCAGTCGAGAAGGACCACAGCATCGACAACAAAGAAGCCGACGCAATCCGCGAAAAGTGGGAGGATTTGAAGGCGTGCGTCGAGCGGTTCGTGGTAGGGTGCGAGGATGGACACTATTGCTGTAAGTGAGAGAATTTCATGTCTCCAGAAAAAGAAATGTTCTTGCCGAAAACCGGAACTCTCGCCTCCGGCGATCGGGGGCAGACATCCCCGCTCGACGCCCAAAATAAAAGCGGGCTTACCGGTTTTTTTGAATCGCTGTCGATGCCCGATTTAATCGACCGCCATCGATGGCTGTGGTTTGGATCGCTCGGTTTTCTTCTGATCATTTCCTACAACGGCCAATGGCTGGTCGGCCCCGACAGTGCCGCCTATCGCGCCCTGGGTCATCAACTCGCCACCACCGGCAGATATTATTTCCGCGATCTGGTTCCGGGGCTGGATGAATATCACAATCAGCAGGGCACGCGATATCCAGGCCTGCCATTGGTGCTGGCAGGCCTTGAGAAAATGTTCGGGGTGGGCTTGGCCGCCCCACTCATCCTCATGCATTTGTTGGCAGCGCTTACGTTAATCATCGTCTACCGGCTCATGCTGTATCGAATGGAACGCTGGCTTGCCGTCTGCGTCGTCGTTGGGGTGGGGACCAATTCCCGATTTCTCCAATACGCCAATGAATTGTTGAGCGATCTCCCGTTTCTCCTCGGCATCGTCATCACGTTATTGGGATGCGAATATCTCGTGCGCGCCGACAACCGGCGAAAATTGGCGATCGGCTCTCTGGAAACATTCATGGGACTGGTCCTCGCGGCGTCAATGCGACCCACGTTCTGGCTGCTGGCCATGGCGATCGCCACCAGCAGTCTGTGGGGGATCCTTCGGGGAAGGATCGGCTTGATCTCCGACGCATCTTCGACCGGCACAAGCCCCGATCCAATTTCCCGCCGCCTGAATCCAGCGGTCGTTCGGCGCGGGGCGGTCTGTATTCTCGCGGTGCTTCTCGCCGCGATCCTTTTTTTTTCCCGCGTGCTGGACATTCGCACGACGCATCAGGCGGGCGGCGTCAGCGCGGGGGGATACGAATCGCGGATGATCGATAAGCTCGGTAACTTTCGTCAGAAAATGCTGCCGCGGCTCGCGGAAAATCTCGGGGAACTTCTGGAGAACGCGATTCCGATTTCGTTCCTCGGTTGCCGTTCGGGTTGGGGAGTGATCCCGCTCGGCACTCACCGAGCGGGCATCGGCAGCGCGTTTTCGTTGATCGTCGTCACTTCGGGTCTATGGCTGATGCGACGCCAACTCTCCTGGGGATTGCTGGTGCTCATCACGGTGGTTTCCCTTGGGCTGGGTGGTCCGATCCCCCGGTATTTCCTGATGATCCTGCCCCTGCTGCTGGCCGGCTGGGCACTGGGGGTGCAGCGCTGCGCAGCGCATTGTAAGTCGCCGGGCGGCAAGACGATCGTCACCTGCCTCGGGCTCGGCACGGTGCTGGTTTTAAATCTCGCCGTCAGCGGTGAGTTTCTGATGACGCAATGGGGCGTTGCCTCTCCGATGAATGAACATCACCACTGGCAGGGTTTTAAGCATGTTGGATTTCTTCGCGCCTATCACGGCGGGCATTGGGCCGGCATCTATGAGCTGGCCGCACGGGTTCGTGAAACATCTTCACCGGATGAAAAAATCGTCGGTCCGGAGGCGACGATTCTGACTTATCTCAGCGGGCGACAGGTCTATCCGCCAAACGTATTGTTGTTGCCGCACATTGATGGGCCGAAATTTCCGCGTACCTGGTTTCCCGAAGGCACGGGGCGACAAATGTTTGATGAATACGATCTGCCCATTCAAAATCTGGTGCGGGCCGGCAAAATATCCCAAGGCCGATCGGTGGGTAAAGTGGTGGCGGGATACCAGCTTGCGGAGTTGATTGTAAATCGCGAATAGACATCGCATTTCTCGACATAACTTAATACGGAAGCGCGGTGTTTCGGGTTGTGGGGTGCCACAGGTCGCGGTACTCCGAGACCTGTGTTTTTCGG